>CBDLTN010000087.1:0-10340 GCA_965306065.1 uncultured Sulfurospirillum sp.
AATTACAGGTTTCCAAAATGGTTTAGCAATAGCTGGTGATTATATGTCAGCTGCTGCGTTTCTTGGTGTATCTGGTCTTATCTACCTAAAAGGTTACGATGGAGTTATATATGCTGTTTCATTCTTAGTTGGTTGGCCAATTATTCTTTTCTTTATGGCTGAGAAATTGAGAAACTTGGGTAAGTTTACATTTGCAGATATTGCAGCTTATAGACTTGCTCAAAAAGAGATACGTACACTTGCTGCATTTGGTACACTTGCCGTTGTTATTTTATATCTTATCGCACAGATGGTTGGAGCTGGAAAACTTATACAAGTACTGTTTGGGCTTGATTATGAATATGCTGTTATACTAGTTGGTGCTATGATGATTATATATGTTACATTTGGTGGTATGCTTGCAACTACTTGGGTACAGATTATCAAAGCTTGTTTACTTTTAACTGGTGTGTCTGCTATGGCTATCATAGTACTTTATAATTTTGGATTTTCTTTTGAATCACTAGCTAGTGAGGCAGTAAATAACCATGCATCTGGTGAGTCCATCCTTGCACCTGGAGGATTTATCTCTGATCCTATTTCGGCTATATCTCTTGGTATGGCATTAATGCTAGGAACTGCTGGTTTACCTCATGTTCTTATGAGATTCTTTACAGTAGGAAATGCAAAAGAAGCTAGAAAGTCAGTTGTTTATGCAACAGGTTTTGTTGGATATTTTTGGATTATTATTACTATCGTTGGTCTTGGAGCAATCGCATTTTTAAATTCAGATGCAGGAGCTACATACTTCGTAGACGGAAAGTTGTTTGGTGGAAACAATATGGCTTCAATACATCTTTCTCATATGCTAGGAGGTAACGCATTTTTAGGGTTTATCTCAGCAGTTGCATTTGCTACTATTCTAGCAGTTGTATCTGGTTTAACTTTATCTGGTGCATCTGCAATCTCACATGATTTGTATTCTAATGTAATCAACACAGAAGCTACAGATGAGCAAATTGTAAAAATATCAAGATTTACAGTTATTATTGTTGGTATTGTTGGTGTTGTTTTAGGTATAGCATTTGAATCTCAAAACATAGCATATATGGTTGGCTTGGCATTTGGTATCGCAGCATCTGCAAACTTCCCTATTTTGTTTTTATCTATATACTGGAGAGGATTAACAACTAAAGGTGCATTTATCGGAGGACTTATTGGTCTTTTAACTGCTGTAACTTTAGTTATAGTTGGACCTATTGTTTGGGTAAGTATACTTGGAAATGCTGAAGCATTATTTCCATATAAACACCCTGCTCTATTTTCAGTAACAATTGCCTTTGTTGCAATTTGGTTTTTCTCAAAAACTGACAAGAGTGAAAGAGGAGAAAAAGAAAAAGAACTTTTCCGTGCTCAAAATGTTAGAGCAAACACTGGTATTGGTGCAGCTGGAGCGGTTGATCACTAATACAATTTACCAAAGGAGACTTCTCCTTTGGTAAACTTTTTGCTAAAATCATATACAACCTTAAAAAAAGAAGGTAAATACCATGAGTATATATGAACAATCGGCTTTTATAAGAGATATTCATCCCTTTGAAAACCTAACGAGCGCTCAACTATCTTATTTGTGTGATAACTTAAAAGTAGTTAACTTTAAAAAAGACGAAACCTTACAGAAAGAGGGAGAAAAGCCAAAATGCTTATATATCATTCTAGAAGGTTTAGTTCAAGAAAAATACAACAATGAGATAATCTCAGTTTACTCTAAAAGCGAATTTTTCAATCCTGTATCTGTCATAAGAAACTACGCTAAACATACTTTCATAGCACAAAAAGAAACCAAGTGCTATGCCCTTGATAGAGAAATATTTTTAAATATACTAAATGAAAATCATGCTTTTGAAAGTTTCTTTTTTCAAAGTGTATCTCAAAAACTAAATTCAAATATAAATAGTGAGAAAAACAAAGACCTAACAAACCTTATGCTTGCAAAAGTAAAAGAAGCAAAAGTCCATAGAGCCGTTGTATTGCCTTTTGAAACTTCTATATATGAAGCAGTTAAAACAATAAAAAAAGAAAAAGTACCTACTCTTCTTTTACAAGATAAAAAAGGTGAGATGTTTATTGTTACTGACTCTGACTTTAGAGAAAAAGTAATACTTGAAAGAATGAACTTTGATGATTGTGTTGGCAAGATATCCCACAGTGATCTTGTTTATGTAGATGAAAATGACTTTTTATTTAATGCCCAACTTCTTATGACAAAGCATGGTTTAAAAAGACTAGTTGTAAAAAATGATGTAGATGAGATAGTTGGGATTATCGATCAAATCTCATTATCTTCTTTTTTCGCAACACATACATTTTCAGTTTCAAACACAATACAAAAAGCTCAAAATATTGAAGAGCTAAAAGATGCAACAAAGTCTTTTATAAAAATCATAAAATCATTAAACGCAAAAGGAGTAAAAGTTGACTTTATCTCAAAACTGATAAATCAGTTGAACAGAAAGATGATGAACAAACTCTTTAAGCTAACAGCTCCTAAAAAACTCCTAGAAAAATCATGTCTTATTGTTATGGGAAGTGAAGGCAGAGGTGAGCAAATCTTAAAAACTGACCAAGATAATGCCTTGATTGTAGATGATGATTGTGAATTAAGCAACGAAGAGATTTTAGAATATACACATGACTATACAGAATATCTTGTAGATTTTGGTTTTCCAAGATGCGAAGGTCTTATTATGGTTTCAAATCCATATTGGTGTAGACGAAAACAAGATTTTAAAAAACTAATTTATACTTTAGTTACTGAACCAAGTGAAGAAAACTTCATGAATCTTGCTATCTTTTATGATGCCATAGCAGTAACAGACAATAGAGATATGATAATTGAGTTAAAAGAGTATATATTTAAAACTGCTTCAACTTCAAAATCTTTTTGTAGATTTTTTGCAAAAATAGTTATGAGTTTCGATGTACCATTGGGATTTTTTGATGGTTTTGTATTTAACTCAAAAGATAAAGAACATAAAGATGAGATAGATATAAAAAGAGGTGGGATTTTTATAATCGTACATGGCATAAGAGTTCTTTCTTTAGAACATCACCTAATGAGAACCAATACCATAAAAAGAATAGAAGAGTTAGAAAAACTTAAAGAACTTGACAAAGAGTTTGCACTAGAGTTAACAGAAGCATTTAAGTTTTTACTATCTATAAAACTAAAATTCAATTTGGAAAAACTAGACTCAAAACAAATTATTGATAACTACATAAACCCAAGTAACTTAACAAAGATGGACAAAGACCTTCTAAAAGATAGTTTCAAAATAGTAAATAAACTAAAGAAAAAACTAGAGATGAAATACAAACTAAATTATCTCTAATATTATATGAATCTTACTATTTAGAACTAACCTCTAAAAACTTTCTAAGCTCAGAAGGAAATGGAAAAACAAGTGTATTAGTCTTATCATTAGATATATCACTCATTGTTTGAAGATAACGTAGTTGTATTCCCAAATCATTTTGACTAAGCTTTTTTGCAGCTTCTAGAATATTCTCACTAGCTTCAAGTTCGCCTTTTGCATTGATAACTTTTGCACGTCGTTCACGTTCTGCTTCAGCTTGTTTAGCAATAGCACGTACCATACTCTCATCTAAATCTATATGTTTAATCTCTACGTTTGATATTTTTATGCCCCATGCATCGGTCTGTTTATCTAGTATTTCTTGTATATCAATATTAAGTCGTTCACGTTCAGCTAACATCTCATCAAGTTCATGTCCACCAAGTACCGAACGTAAAGTAGTTTGTGCAAGTTGGCTCGTGGCATTATAAAAATCTTCAACTTGAATGATAGCCTTTTCAGGATTAAGCACACGAAAATATACTACAGCATTTACATGTACAGATACATTGTCGTGAGAAATAACATCTTGAGTGGGAACATCTAAAACAATAGTACGAAGATCGACTCTAACCATTTGTTGAATAAATGGAATCAATATAATAAGTCCAGGGCCTTTTACTCCAGTAAAACGTCCAAGTGTAAAGATAACTCCACGGTCATACTCTCTTAAAATACGAATTGCAACCGCTAATAACACAATTATAAAAAAAGCCATATATATACCTGTCATAGGCAAATCAAAATACATCATTTACTCCTTAATTGGTTTTACTTTCAAAGTAAGGCCAGATAGTGCAGTAACCTGTACTTCTTGACCAACTGTTAACTTACTTTTGCTCGTTGCACTCCATGTTTCTCCATGACAAAAAACAAAGTAACCTTTTTCGCTTGATTCAATAACTTTTGCAATACAACCAATAATCTCTCCTTTTCCTAAAACTACTTTTGCTGAACGAGAATGCAAAAAGAGTCTCATAACAAAAATAAAAAAGACAAAACTAACTAAACTAAAGGCTATGATTAAAGGAATAGATACTCTACTACCAAGAGTATCAACATCAAAAAGCAAAAGTGAACCAAAAGCAAAAGAGATAACACCTCCAATACCTAAGATACCAAACCCAGCGATTAGAACTTCTGCTATCATAAAAGCTATACCTAAAATTATCAGTAATAACCCTGCGTAATTAAAAGGAATCATATTCAATGAATAAAGAGCTATTACACCAAATATAACCCCTATTACACCTGGCAATAATGCACCTGGATTTAGTAACTCAAAAAATATGCCATATATGGCTATGAGCAGAAACATATAAGCTATGTTTGGATTAGTAATAATAGATAAAAATTGTGTTTTCCAATTAGGGTTAAAGTTAGATATATAAGTATCTTTAGTTTTAAGTATGATATTTTTACCACCCATATTGACGCTTCTTCCATCTAATTTGTCAAGTAACTCATTTGTATTATTGGCCATTAAATCGATAACTCCATAACTTAGAGCATCTTTAGCTGAAATACTTTTAGCCTCTTTTACTGCATCTAATGCCCAAGAGACATTACGATCATTTAATTCTGCAAGACTTTTAATATAAGCTGTAGCATCATTAAGTACTTTTTTCTCTAATGTTGAAATAGTAGTGTTGTTAGAATCCTTACTCTTTGGAGTTGACATTAAGTTAATGGGACTAGCAGCTCCAAGATTTGTACCTGGAGCCATTGCTGCAATATGTGAAGCATAAAGAAGAAACGTTCCTGCGCTTGCTGCATGTGCTCCTTTTGGATAAACATATGTTACTACAGGGATAGAACTGTTTGTTATATACTGTATCATCTCTCTCATAGAAGAAGAAAGACCTCCTGGAGTATCAAGTTCTATTATTATATGGGCATTTTGTTTTGTTGCAAAAGACATACCATCTTGTAGATAACTACTACTAGCAGGTCCAATAGCATCTTTTATTTCAAGTTTAACAATCGTAGAAGTAGTAGCAAAGAGTTGTGATACCATAAAGAATAATAAAAAAAGTAAGCACCTCATCTCATTCTCCTATTACTGATATTAAAGATACAATTTTCTTAGATAACTAAGAAAAAGGAAACAAATCAAACACTTTAAGTTGAACTTCTTTCCTTTTTCTAGTGTTTATTCTGATGTAGTCGGATCAACAATCGTACGAACCTCAGATATTTTATCTGCAGGAAATCCACTTTTTTGTGCATGTTCCTTTATCATATCTTCATTTGGAGAGATATATATACAATAAATTTTATCATCAACTACATAACTATGAACCCATTGTATTTCAGGTCCCATTTTTCTAAGTACATCACAAGAACTTTGTGCACCAACTTTAAACTCTTCTGGTGATGAATTACCAATACCAGGCACATCACGCTCAATTATGTATTTTGGCATAATTACTCCCCTTTACTTAATGAGTGTAAGGAAAAAATCCAAAACTTTTTAACATAAATTACTACTTATAAATAGAATACTCCAAATCATTTAAATATATAATAATTACATGTGATTAAATTATTACTTTAAGAAAAAAACCTACTGTTTTTTCTTTTCTTCATAAAAAACAGTAATTGGTTCTGAGAAATTAGGAACATCATCATAAGTAAATACGGCATAATACTTATCTACAAATTGTGAACCAAAACTATCATATGTAAAAGCGTCTTTTCCTCCATATAGTTTTTGACCATCATAAGGTGAACAAGGTATATGAAATGGGTTTTTTACTACTATAACTCCTCTAAAAGCATCATCTTGCGGGTTATTCCACGTGAGTTTGATTTTTCCATTTTCTATTGTATATGTTAAATTTTTTACTGCTTCAACACCATTGCGTCTTTTTTTAATATACTCTATTATCAAACGTGGGGGAGTTTGTTTCTTTTCATCAATCCAATCAACACTTTGAGAATTTTCAAAGTTGTTTTCTGTCGTTGGTAGTATAAAAAATGTCAATTTTCTTTTTTCTACTACAGCTGAAATAAGCTCTAAAATACTATATGTATCAAACACAAATCTCTGAGTTTTCTCTTTTTTAATATCATCAACAGATATGTCATATCCTATGCGTTCTATTGTTTCTCGCTTTTCTATCTCTCCTATATCTTTATGTTCATTTTGAGAGTTTATTATCTCTACGTGATAACGTATACCAGATTTGGCATTTATATTAAAAGCATCCATCTCTAAATAAACATTAGATATCATAGTAGAATCTATATCAGGTAAGTTATCAAGTATAAACTCTAGATAACCATAGTTTGTTTGTCCTTTTTTATCAAAGCCAACATGAAGCTTACCCTCTTTTATTTTACTTTTTGATATAGTTGATATTGAAGAGCTGTTTAACTCTAGTTTTGCACATGGAAGAGTATATGTTATCTCCAATTTTGGTCTAAACTCCAATCCAGCACTATATTTCCCAAACCCTATATCCCATTGCATTAGTTGAGAAAGACGGTTCAGTGGAAGCTTTGAAGGTCCATCCATCCTAAAAACTATCTGTTTTCTTTTAAGAGCTTGTTCAAGTATAACACGTTCATGTTTTGCAAACTCCCATGTTCTCCAAATACCTTGTGTAAGCTGTTCTGATTTTGTTGGTCTCTCTATGTATGAGAATATAGGAGCATTTTTTACTTCATGATAGGAATACAAACTTTTACAAATTGTCTCATCCATAATGCCTATTCGCCACTCTCCAAATGTTTCTACCTGTACATTTACTCTATTACTTGGATATATTGAGATTCTTGCTTCTGTTATTATGGCGTTTTCAGGAACACTATCTAAAGAAAATTTCAAAACTCCATAACACTCTCCTCTTGTATGAGAAATCCCTACAAACAAAGAGTTATTTCCAAAGTGTTCGTAATTTTTAGCCGTTTTTTCTCCTACGTATCCAATCTCTTCTTTTACAGGAAAAAGAACTTTAGAAAACCTATCTATATAGTTGAGTGTTCTTAGAGTTAATTTTGGTGCAAATGGTGATTTTGTACGTTGTTTTTTACTGACTGCTCTAATAAAGTAAGTGTAATTGGTAGATGAATCAAGATGATAATCTGTAAAAGTTTTTGCTTTAGTTTCACCTATACGATTTGAAGTTTGACAAAAACTTATCTCTTTTTTACTTCTATATATCTCAAAGTAAACATCCTTTTCATCTTCATAATCCCATGAAAGCTCTACTTTTGACCATGATACTTTTGTTGCTATAAAATTTTTAACACGAGGAAGTCTGTCTAATTTATCATAGTTTCTAGTCTCTATAAGTGCATATATAAGAGCAGCTATATGCTCATTAATATGTTCTGTCATATTTTCTATATAGTCTGAAATATTACGTGTTCCTACCTCTACAGTAAGAGCAAGTGCTCCTTGCGAATAATAGTACTCACGTTCACAACCACTTATAAGCTCTGTTGGTGGTTTTCCCATATGTATACCATATTCACGACCTGAGACTTTTTTTATCTCTTCTGCCATATTTGCTGATAGCACATTTAGGTCTGTTGCATCTATTGCATCTTCATGTATAAAGTTATGTGCTGGAAAAAAAACATTTCCTTGTGAATGATAACACAAGGCTATAGCTATGTTTGATTGTTTATCAATAAAGTTTTTTATAGCTAATGTTTCTGGTTCAGAAAAGGCATTAGGTCCTGAGTATACATTTGATGAAGTATTTTTATTTGCCTCAAAACCAACTGAAAAGTTACGATTAAGATCAACTCCAAATGTCCCATCAGAGTTTTGTCGACGATTTTTACGCCAAAAAAGAAAGTGTGTTCTTGAAAACTCAAAACCATCAGGATTTGCACAAGGAATCATAAGCAAAGAAGAACAAGTCAAAACATTCTTTAAAATTGGATTGTATTTGATGTGTTCTATAATATACTTTGCAAAACCTACTGCTAACTCAACCCCTACCCACTCACGAGCATGAATAGTACCTGAGTAAAGAAGTGTAGGTTTGTTTTGTCTTTTTTCTAAGTTATTTGAAATAGTAACAGCGATTATATCTCGCTCTTCCCATGTTTTTCCTATAACTTCAACTAAAAAGTTATTTGGGTGCTCTTTTTGAGCATTATAAAAAAAATCAATACACTCTTGATAAGATTTATAACGTTTTTTCATGGAGCCGTTTCTCCCATATAAGGAGTATTTTTAGAAAATTGTATGGACCTAAGAGTTCTAAGAATATTAGGATTCATTTTACCTAACTCTTCCCATGAAAAAAGAGGAACATAAGGCATCTTAAAATACCCTTTTGATAAGTCCCACATAATATACTGGCAAATCCAATCTCGTATATAAGGAAATGCGGCAAATGCTGTTGCACATTCTATAATGTAAGGTTTATCTGTATTTTTATCTATACCAATATCACAAGCCCAATACTCTGCTTTTGCTGCTTTTGATGCATCCACTGCAAGTTGAAGTGCTTGAATAGGAACACCATTATAGCTCATCGTTCCTCCTTGTGAAGTGTTGGTTATCCACTCACCTTTGTTACTATAACGCCAAAATGCACATACTGGTTTATGCCCTATAAGCATAACTCTTATATCCCCATTCTCTTTTAAAGGAATTGCTTTTTGTATGTACATAGGATTATAGTTATGTTTATCAAACAAAGCTCTTGCTTCTTCATAAGAGTTTACTTTATGAACATAATAACCTCCATAGTTTGAAGGACCATATGAACGTTTTATGATTTTTGGATAAGTACATCTTTTTAGAAACTTGTCACCCTTTTTTAAATCATAAAAAATCTTTGTTTTTGGAGCAGAAATATTATGTTTTTTGCAAAAAAGAGTTACATTTTCTTTAGATTTATTTGAAAACTGAGCCTCTATTGAAGGAATAAAACGAACATTAGGAAGCTCTTTTGCTATCTCTTTGAAAATTTCGTATGCAGTTGAGGGTATATTTCCTACAAGAACTTTTATCTTTTTACTCTTTACCTCTTTTATAAAACGTTTTTTATCATTTTTCCAATGATATGTTACCTGTTCTATTTTTTCTGGCCAGCCTTTAAAATTACTTTTATCAAAAAAACGTAAAACATAGTCAAAATACAAAAGTCCAATTTTAGGAAGCTTCTTTTTTGCACTCATCATGGCTCCCTTGAGTTTTTCTATCTATCAAATTTACAATTTTTTCTATCTTTTTGTCATTAAAATTGAGTCCTAACTCTTCTTGTTCTGGCGTTGCAAAAGCTGGGATACCATTTACCTCCAAAACAACATACTCCTCTTTTTCTCTATCATATAAAACATCTACTCCTGCTATATCAATATCAATAACTTTTGCAGCTTTTATAGCAAGATTGACTATCTCATCATTTGGTTCTCTTAGGATAACATGCCCACCAGAAGTGATATTGGTCCGCCAATCTTTTTCACTCGCTTGTCGTCCATAACAAGATATATACTCTCCATCGACTATATCTATACGATAATCAGTATGGTCATTTTCTATGTACTTTTCTATATAATAATGATGCACATCCATCTGGTGCAAAAAAGGAAGCAGAGCATTGAGTGTATTTTCATTATCTATCAAAGCCATGCCAACTCCACCCCAACCATCTACTGGTTTTAAAACTATTTTTCCCCATTTATCAAAAAAATCACGTATTCGTTCGGTTTCTGAACGGTGACACAGTGCAAAATTTGTACTATTTATACTGTTTTTTGCTAAGAGCATATTAGTTTGAAGTTTGTCCTCTGTTAAACTAAAAGCAGCAAAAGAGTTAATTGTAGGGATATATTTGTTTAGCTGTTCATAAAAATAAATTTGAGCAGAAGTTTGCTCACCTGCATTGTAAGAGAAAAACAGATCTAATCCACAAAGGTTTCGACCTTTACATATTATCCCTCTTCTATTGGCTTCTGAGAAACATAGATTCAAGC
>CBDLTN010000088.1:0-10172 GCA_965306065.1 uncultured Sulfurospirillum sp.
AGATTATAGAACTAAGTCCTGCTATGATGCCTTTACATGTAAAAGAAAATTGGGTAGCTAATTGTCGAGCAGATACAATTCCAAAAGCACAATTACAAGTAAGTTTACCAAAATACAAAAAATTAAGAGCAACTGGAGATTTGATTTTTACTAAGACTGGTATTAGAGGACCTGTAGTTTTAGATTTTTCTCGTAATATAACTCCTCTTTTAAAAAAGTACGATGAAGTACCTTTACATGTAAACATGATAAATGGCAAAAATGAAGAGGATGTACGTACACATATAAAGAATAATAGTGATAAAACTATCTTTGAAATCATAAGTATATTATTGCCTCAATCAGTAACAAAAGAACTTTTACAACTATGCAAAATAGAGTTTACATGTAAATACAAAAACATAGATGGAATACAACGAGATAAGTTGATAAAAACTTTGGTCAAAACCCCTTTAACTGTAATTGGACATGATGGTTTTGAAAAAGCTATGATAACCAGAGGAGGCGTTAGTTTAAAAGATATAAATCCTAAAACTATGCAAAGTAAACTAATATCCGGTTTATATTTTTGTGGAGAAGTAGTTGATCTTGATGGTCCTTGTGGTGGTTACAATTTACAATGGTCATTTTCCAGTGGATATTTAGCAGGTAAATTAAAGTAAATTATAAAGGTTTATGTAAATTATATTAAAATTTTACTAAAATGAAATAAATTTTTATAAAAGAGTGTGATTGTGAAAAAAATTCTATTAATTTTATTGTCTTGTGTAGTATCAATACTGTTTGCTAATGAGGTTGAGTTAACTAAAGAAGAAAAGACGTGGTTAAAACAAAAAAAAGTCTTAACAGTAGCTAACGTAAGCACATATCCTCCTTTTAATTTTACTATGACAGGAACACCTATAGGTTATACAATCGATTATATGAATTTGATTGGTCAATCTTTAGGAGTTAAATTTAAATTTGTAAACAAAACATGGGTTGAACATATTAGTGATTTAAAAGAAGGTAAGTTAGATATTATTCCTCATTTTGTTAAAAATGAAAGTAGAACACAGTATGCAGATTTTACAAATTTCAATCACTTAGAGTATTATTCAGGAATGGCGATTAAGAAAGATAGCTCTATTGAATCAATAGATGATTTAAAAGGTAAGCATGTCACAATTGGTAATGGTACTTGGTTACATAGATATATAGAGAAAAAATTTCCCTCTATTATATTAGAGCCAATCGCATTAAAGGAAAATAGTGAATTCTTAGAAAGCATTCAAGTTGGTAAAGCAGTAGCTCATATAGGAAGTATTCCTACTATGAATTATAATATGAAAAAAAATTTTATAACAGGTTTAAAAGCTAAGAGAATAAAAAAACTTGGAATATCTGATAAAATTGCTCTTCCAATGGCTGTAAAAAAAGGAAATCAATTATTACTTAGGATTCTAGAAAAAGCAAATTTATCTCTTTCATATAGTGAATTAAATAAACTTAATGATAAATGGTTTTTTAATACTATAAAAACTGATAAAATAGAATTTAATATAGAAGAAAAACAATGGCTTAAAGACCATCCTATATTGAGAGTTCAAAATTTAAACACTTTTCCTCCTTTTAATTTTAATGAGAATGGAATACCTTTAGGTTATACAATAGATTATATGGATTTATTAGCCGAGTATATGGGGGTTAAAATAGAGTATATTAAGGATAAATCATGGAATGACTATCTTGGTATGTTAAAAGAAGGTAGTTTAGATATTATTCCTCATATAGCTATTACACAAGAGAGAGAAAAGTTTGTTGATTTTACACATTTTAATCATATTGAATATACACTAGGAATTGCAATTCAAAAAGATGCTGAAATTAAATCAATGAAAGATTTAAAAGATAAAATTATTGCCGTAACAAATAATACATTTTTACATGATCATTTGAAGAATAAGTTTCCAAATCAAAGTTTGCTATTGACGGAGTCAACCAGTAAAGCAGTTGAAGCAGTTTCGTTAGGTAAAGCAGATGCAGTTATAGGTAGTTTACCAGCACTTAATTACTATATACAAAAGAACTGGTTTAGTAACATAAAAACAGATAAAATTGAAGAATTAGGTTTACCTAATAAAACACAATTGCCAATGGGTGTAGCTAAAGGGAATAAAACTCTTTTATCTATTTTGGAAAAAGTAAATAATAAAGTTAGTTATAAAACAGTTAAAAATCTAAAAGAAAAATGGATGGATATACCAACTATTTCTAAAAAAATAATTCATTTTACAGATAAAGAACAAACTTATCTTTACAATAAAAAAGAGATAAATCTATGTATTAATTCAAATTGGATGCCATTTGAAAAAGTTGAAGATTCTAAACATATAGGGATAGTATCTGAATACTTTGAACTTTTTAAGGAAAAAGTTAAAATTCCAATAAAAATAGTACCAACAAAAAATATGGATGAATCAATAGATTATACAAAACAAAGAAAGTGCGATTTAGTTTCTGTTACTTTTGAAAGTAAAAATGCATTAGACAAGATAGACTTTAGCAAGCCATATATAGATACTTCTATTGTTATAGCAACAAGAGTTGAAACGCCATTTATTAATTATATCCCTAGTTTACAAAATAAAAAAATAGGTGTATTAAAAGGTTGTGTGGGTTCAAAAATCTTAAAAGTGAATTATCCTTATATGAAGTTAATTTATGTAGATAGCATAGAAGAAGGTTTAAATAAGGTTTCTAATAAAGAACTTTTTGGTTTTATTGGACCACTTCTTACTGTAGGACCATTAATACAGGTGAACTTTATTGGTGATGTAAAGGTTGGAGGAAAGTTAGAAGAAACTTGGAATCTTTCTATAGGAGTGAGAAATGATGAACCATACTTGAAAAATATTGTAAATAAATTTGTAAATAGTATATCAGAAGAATCACATAAAAGAATTATGAATAAATGGAATTCATTAACAATGACCAGTAGTATTGATTATACAAAACTACTTTATATAAGTCTATTTTTTATTATAGTGATATTTATAGTTTTATATAAAAACCGTTCAATTAATATAATCAATAAAGAGTTAATATTGGCTCATGAAGAGATAAAAGAGCAACAAAACATGGTTGATAAATATGTTTTGATTGTAGAAACTGATATAAATGGAATAATTAAAACTGTAAATGACGTTTATTGTAAAACCTTAGGATACACAAAAGAAGAATTAATAGGAAAAACACATAAATTCATGAGATATCCTAGTGCAGGTGAAAGTTTTTTTAAAGAGTTATGGCAAACAATTGAAAAAGATGAAACTTGGTCTGGAGAGATGTTTAATTATACTAAAAACAAAGAAATCAAGTGTTTATTTACCAATATAAATGCAATATATAGAGAAAATATAAAAGTTGGATATCGTGGTATTTGTGAAGATATAACTGATAAAAAAAGAGTCGAAGAGCTTTCAATAACTGATAACTTAACGAAAATATATAATAGAATGAAATTAGATGAGTTAATTTCAAAACAAGTTGCCTCTTTTGAAAGATATGAGCTACCATTTTCTATAGTTCTATTGGACATAGATAATTTTAAAATGGTAAATGATACATATGGTCATGATGTAGGTGATGATGTACTTAAACAATTAGCAAATGTATTAGAAAAAAACACTAGACAAACAGATTTAGTTGGAAGATGGGGTGGTGAAGAGTTTCTTATAATATGTCCAAATACTGTAAGTAAAAATGCCTCCATTGTTGCAGAGCATATAAGATTTTTAATAGAACAAGAGTACTTTAATGAAGTTGGTTCAATCACAGTTAGCATAGGGATAGCCCAGTTTGAAAAAGATGATACTATCATAAGTATATTTAAGAAAGCTGATAATGCTTTATATGAAGCAAAAAACAGTGGAAAAAATTGTACTATTATTTATAATAATAAAAAATAGTAATACAAAATTTTATAAGTTTATAGGAAAAAGATGGAGCTGAAAGTTTTAGTAGATAATAATACAATAATTGATAGTTATTATTTGGGTGAGCCAGCTGTCTCATATTTGATTAGTGATGGTGAGACAAAGTTACTATTTGATGTTGGTTATTCGGATATATTTATAAAAAATGCATTAAAAATGGACGAAAATCTTTTAGATATTAATTACGTTGTTATATCTCATGGGCATAATGACCATACTGGTGGTTTAATTCCTCTTTCAAAGTTTTATGCTCAGAAAAAAGAAAAAAACATGGATTACATAAAACCAACACTCATGGCTCATCCTGATGCTTTTTTACATAAAGAGTTTGATGGAGAAGATATTGGCTCTATGTTAGATACCACTAAAATAAATAAGAGTTTTAATACTTGTTTTACAAAAGAACCATTTTGGATAAATGAAAATCTAGTTTTTTTAGGAGAGATAGAAAGAAGAAATGATTTTGAAAATAATGAGCCAATTGGAAAATATAAAAAACAAAATGTAATGTTAGATGATTATTTAAAAGATGATTCTGCTTTAGTATATAAATCTTGTGATGGCTTAGTTATAATTACAGGATGTTCTCATGCAGGTATATGTAATATTATAGAGTATGCAAAAAAGGTTTGTGGTGAGAATAAAATTCTAGATGTAATAGGTGGTTTTCATCTTTTAGAACCTAACGAAACTCAAGCTAAAGGTACATTAAATTATTTTGATACACATAATATACAAAATATTCATCCATGTCACTGTACAAGCTTAGAGTATAAAATAAAGCTATCTAAATCTTCTAATGTTATTGATGTAGGGGTAGGTTTATCCATCAATTATCAATAGATATTTAAAGGGAATAATATAAATGGCAGAACCACTTAAAAATTTATACAATAAACACTATATAGATTTACTTTGTAATGAGCTTTTACATGTAAACAAAGAACAGTTTAGAAATAAAGTTTTTGATGAGTTATGGGAGAAAAGAGAACTCAAAGAGAGAATGAGACACATCTCAATTATCTTAGGTAAATTTCTACCTTCAAAATACGACGAAGCTATAGATATACTGATGAAGATTTTTCCAAAATTTCCATCGAATATGGGCCTAGAAAATATGATATTTCAAGATTTTGTTGAAGTATATGGATTGGAACATTATGAAAAGTCTATGAAGGCTTTAGAGTGTTTTACTAAGCAAAGTAGCTCTGAATTTGCAGTACGTAGATTTATTATAAAGTATCAAAATAAAAGCATGAATCAGATGAAGATTTGGGCAAATTCAGATAATCTACATGTAAGAAGGCTTGCAAGTGAAGGTTGTCGTCCTCGTCTGCCTTGGGCCATAGCTTTGCCAGAGTTTAAAAAGAATCCTAAAAAAGTAATAGAGATACTTGAAATTTTAAAAGATGATGAAAGTGAATATGTCAGAAGAAGTGTAGCAAACAATCTAAATGATATCTCAAAGGATAATCCTGATACGGTAAAAAATATTACTAAAGACTGGATAGGTGAAAATACAAATAGAGATAAACTTTTAAAGCATGGATGCCGTACACTTTTAAAACAAAGTGATGAAGATATATTGAAACTGTTTGGCTTTAAAAATAAAAAAGATATAAGTGTAAGAGATTTTTGTATCACTAAGAAGGTACTACAAAATGGTAATTTAGATTTTTCTTTTGTTGTAATGTCAAAAGAAAATATCGGTAAGATACGAATAGAATATGCTTTAGAATTTCTAAGACAAAATAATAAATACTCAAAAAAAATATTTAAGATTTCCGAAAGTACATGTTCTAAAAACTTTAAAAAAGTTAAAAAATCATACTCTTTTAAACCAATATCAACCAGAACATATTATAATGGTTTACATAAGATTCAAATTATAATAAATGGGGAAATTTTACATGAAGATGAATTTATATATAGTTAATGTTTTTATATCACTTTTTATGTTGGTGTTTTTTTCTGCTTGTTCTATAAAAGAGTTAGACCCAGTTATAATTAAAGCAACAGAGAAAAAAATTGACTATACTAAAGACATAAAACCTATTTTAGATAATAGGTGTGTTGTATGTCACTCTTGTTATAACTCTCCTTGTCAGGCTAAATTTAGCTCATTTAAAGGAGTTCAAAGAGGTGCTAGTAAGATAAAAGTTTATGATGCAACAAGGTTTAGAGCAATTGACCCTACAAGGCTTTTTATAGATGCAAAGAGTACAGACGAGTGGAGAACAAAAGGGTTTTATTCTTTAACTAAGAGTTTAGATAGCAATAAAAGTACGAATGATTCTATTATGATTCATATGTTAGATCAAAAGATGAAAAATCCAGATATTATAGGTGAGTATTCTCCTGAAACTGATGATTTAATATGTCCTAAAGATAAAGATGAAGTTAATGAGTATTTTGACAAAAAACCAAACCACGGTATGCCCTATGGTATGCCAGCACTAAAGCAAATTGAGTATGAAGCATTATCTCAATGGTTAAACCAAGGTGCAAATGGGCCTTTAAAAAAGAGTGAAAAAGTAGATAAAAAAATATCAATACAGATAAAAAAATGGGAAAATTTTTTAAATGATAATAATCCAAAACACTCAGTAACAGCCAGATACTTGTATGAACATTTATATTTAGCACATATAAATTTTTCTAAATCAAAAAATGAGTTCTACACATTAGTTCGTTCATACACCCCATCTCCAAAACAAATACAAATTATACCAACAGTGCGTCCTTTTGATAATCCTAAGGTAAATAAATTTTATTACCGTTTTAAAAAAATAGACTCGACAATAGTACATAAAACTCATATGGTGATGAAATTAGATTCAAATAAATTTAAAAGAATAAATAAACTTTTTATAGAACCAAAGTGGGATGAAAAACCTCATTTTATAGATTATGAAATAAAAACAAGTGCAAATCCTTTTATAAAGTTTGCTCAGATTCCAGTACGTTCTAGATATGAGTTTTTGCTTGATAATGCTCATTATATAGTTATGACTTTCATTCGTGGGCCAGTTTGCAGAGGACAGATGGCACTAAATGTAATTCACGATCATTTTTGGGTTATGTTTAAAGACCCAGATCATGATTTATCTGTTAAATATCCAACTTTTTTACAAAAACAAGCATATAATTTAAGTATGCCAATAGAGACAAATAATAAAAGTGTATTTAAGGCATTTAGTGATGAATATAGAGATAAATATGAAAAATATTTTGAATATAAAAAAGAATTTTATGACATAATTAAACCAAAGGGTGAAGGTCTTGATTCTATATGGAAAGGTAATAAGGCTGAAGATGCTCCACTACTAACAGTGTATAGACACTATGATAGTGCTTCTGTTCACAAAGGCGTAATAGGTGGAATACCTAGAACATCTTGGGTAATAGACTATCCTCAATTAGAAAGGATTTATTATACTCTTGTAGCAGGTTATGATGTTTTCGGAAATCTATCACATCAAACAAATATAAGAAGATATATGGATTTTTTACGAATAGAGGGTGAGTTGAATTTTTTAACTTATATGCCTAAATCTGAACGATTAAAAATGTTTAAATCATGGTATATTCAAGATAATAATGTACAAAAACTTAAAAATTTTGATTTAGGAGGTCAAAGTCAAATAAAATATAAAACAAAAAATTATAAAAGTGAGTTTCTTGAACAAGTAATAAATAATCATATTTTAAAAGCTACTAATATAAAATTTGATAAGATTAATTATTTTAGAGCAAATGAAAGCCCACCTAAAATGCCTAAGACATTTAATTCTGTAGAGGATTTAAAAAATGGTTTTCGTTCTTTAACAGTACCAGGAACAAACTTCTTAAAGTATGTAAGCCATAGAGGTATAAATGCTATTTTATTAAGAATAAAAGTAGATGCAAATCAAGACCATGTAGGAACAATAGTTATAAATAGATGGCATGACAACGTAAATTCTATTTTTGCAGAGGAGAGTAGGCTTGATTCTAATAAAGATACTTTGGATTTTGTAGAAGGCTCAGTTGGTTCTTATCCAAATATGTTTGCGATTGTAAGATATCAAGATTTACCAGACTTTTTTGATTTAATAGAAAATTTTGAAGAAAATGAGATTTACTTTAAGAAAATAAAAAAATATTTTATAAGTAGAGATAATAGAAGTTTTTGGGAAACATATGATTGGTTTCAAAATCATTTTGATAAATCAAGTCCTACTGAAGCAGGACTTTATGATTTAAATAGATATTATAAAAGTACTTTTTAAAAGTACTTTTTATTTAAAAAGGGTACTTCCTATACGAAGCATATTAGAACCACACTCAACTGCAAGTTCGTAGTCCGAACTCATACCCATTGAGCAATATTTTGCTCCTTTAGACTCAAGTTTTTTATAGATTTCATGAGTTGTTTCAAAACTTTTTTTAATAAGTGATTGGTCATCAGAGTGAGCTCCAATACTCATAACACCTTTTAGGTTTATATGTTTACATGTAGATTGTATTTTATCGTATACATCTAAAGCATCTTCTGGTAAAACACCTGCTTTTTGTTCTTCATAAGCACTGTTGATTTGTAAAAGAACATTCATTGTCTTACCTTTTACTTTTAGTCGCTTATCTATCTCTAGTGCCATATCTAATGAGCTACAACTATGCATTAGAGTAGGGTTTAAATCTATAAGAGCATTTATTTTATTTGTTTGAAGGCGACCTATAAAGTGCCATTCTAAAGGTAACTCTTCAAGTTCTATAGTTTTAGTTTTATAATCTTGAACTCTGTTTTCTCCAAAAGCACGTTGTCCAATGTTATACATATCTTTTACTGCTTTAGAGTCTACATTTTTGCTTACTGCTATTATTTTGATGATTTGGTGTTGATTTACCTCTAATCTAACTTTTTCTATATTTGTTAAAATTTCATCAAATCTACTCTCATAAATGTGCATTAATATCCTCCAAAAATTCTGTATATATCATTAAAAATGGTAAAGATCATTAATGTTAACAAAAATACCCAGCCAAAAACAGTCATGCGATACAGTACTTTCTCACTTGGTGCTTTTTTTGTTATCATCTCATAGATGTTAAACATTATATGCCCTCCATCAAGTGCTGGAATAGGAAGCAGGTTAAGCACACCCAAGTTAACAGAGATAAGAGCAGTTAATGCAAAAAGTGCAACTATACCAGCTTCACTTGCTTGTGCAGTAACTTGTACTATAGATACAACACCACCTAAATCTTTTGCTGGAACGATTCCTTGTATAAGTTTTTGAAGACTAGTTACTATTAAAGTTGTAGCTTTTATTGTTTCATCATAAGCAAAAATGAGAGTCTCAATAGGCGTTAAAGATAAAACAACAGTTTCTCCAATAGGAGAGATGCCAAGAATTCTCTTTTTTACAGATTCTCCAAATATTGTTTTAATCTCTTTTATATCAGGTGTTGCCATAAGTGATTTTATTTTATTATCTCTTTGAATACTGATTAAAACAGGTCCATCGCTCTGTTTTATAAGTCTACTTAAATCATCCCATATTTTTATTCGCTCGCCATTTATCTCTATGACTTTATCATTTTTCATAAGGCCCATTTTAGCAGCAGGAGTATTTTCGCCAACATTTCCTATAACAGGAGATAGTTTAGTTACTCCTATATTTGCAATAGCAAGGTAGAGCAGAAATGCTAAAAGAAAGTTTGCAAAAGGGCCTGCAAAAAGTATAATAACTCTTTGCCAAGGTTTTTTTGTATTGTAACTGTCTTTGTCATTACTTACTTTTGTAGGGTCACTATCATCTTGACCTTTCATCTGTACATATCCACCAAGTGGAACCATAGATAAACAATACTCCGTTTTACCAATAACTTTTCTAAATATTTTTTTACCAAATCCTATACTAAAAACCTCTACATGTACACCAAAAAAACGTGCCGCTAAATAGTGACCAAGTTCATGAAAAAATATAAGAAATGAGAGGACAAGTAAAGAGGTTAACGTACCCATTATTTATCAACCTTTTTTGAGTAATTCATGATATATTCAAATCCAGAGTATAGTGTCATAGCAACTGCTAACCATAAAAGTAGATCAGCATATGGCCAGTTCATCGTAGCAAATCCAATTGCAAACATCTGTAAAAGAGTTTTTATTTTACCCCAAACAGAAGCTTTTATATCAAGACCTTTACT
>CBDLTN010000089.1:0-10151 GCA_965306065.1 uncultured Sulfurospirillum sp.
ACTATCTTGGCATCATCTTGACAATGAAGTTTCACCAAATCACATACTAAAGTTATAACCTCTTTATAAAAAGGGATAGAACGTTCCAACATATCATCGAAAACTGTTGCTACACTCTCATCAAATTCAAACTGTTTTTTTATAGGCTTTGAAAATACTTTATCCACGAGGGTATACCTTACACACATCTAACGTACTCTTTGCACCATCTATATCCATAGTGATTTGAGCCTTCAACTCTTTTAAGTCAGTAAATTTTCTGTTTTCTCTTAAGTACTGTACAAAAAATACCTCTACCTCATCACTAACTTCTACATTAGTATCAAGTATATGTGTCTCAATAGAAAAGTTACCATCAGTACTCACCCTAGTTCCTATAAATGAGACGGAGTTATATATCTTATCACCTATTTTTGTTCTTGAAGCATATACACCATCACTTGGTAAGAGATAATCCTTTACTTTAAGATTTATCGTAGGATAGAGTTCTTCTTTACCCAAACCTTGTCCAGAAACTACACTACCTGTGATAGAATACTCTCTTCCAAAGAACTTATTTGCACTTTGTATCTCTTTTTTAACAAGTAACTCTCTTATGACTGAAGAGTGAACTGATACACCCTCATATAAAAACTCATCTACAATCTCAACTTCACCATCAAAAAGTGTAATCAAATCAACAGCACGACAAGAGCGTTTTTTACCAAACTGAAAATCATATCCAACAACAATCTTTTTAAGATTTACAAACTCTTTTTTAAGCAGCTCTATAAACTCTTCTCCACTAAGATGTTTTACCTTTAAAAAATGATAAAACATACAAGGATGCTTTGAATACTCTACGCGTTTTAAACCAGGTGTCAAATTGGCATGGTCTTTATCTATTACAAACAAAGCTCCATTCACACCAAGTCTGTTTATTAGTTGCATATGTCCTAAATGTATACCATCAAAACTACCTATTGCGATAGTATCGATATTATCTTTTACTAAAATAGTAGAAGGTCTCTTCATTTCCCTCTTTTCCTTTCAGTATAGATTCTTTTGATTCTATTAGTTTCCAGCCATAAGCAAAACAATTTGTTATGAACTTCTCTTTAACTCTTTTTATTGCGTTTTGGTCTTTTACAACACCCTTGGTTGTTCTTTTTATACCAAGTCCAACTTCAAATTGAGGTTTAAAAAGTATCAAAATCTTATCATTTGATAGTCTTTCTATATCTTCTATAATCTGCTCAACACCTATAAAAGATACATCACAAGTAACCAAATCAAATTTTTCTTGACTTTTAAACTCTCTTATGTCTGTCTGCTCATAAAGTTTTATTCGTTTATCATCTCTTAGGCTTACATGTAACTGTTCACTTCCAACATCAACTGCACTTACGCATAAAGCTCCCTCTTCGAGTAAAACTTGAACGAACCCTCCTGTGCTACTACCAATGTCAAGACAATTTAGCTCTTTTACATGTAACTCTTTACAATCTTGCAAAAAACCTTTTAGTTTATTGCCTGCTCTTCCTACATATTGAGTTTTTTCTTCTACAGTGATACTGTTATTTTCACTGACTTTGAAAGAGGCTTTTGTTATAACACTGCCATCAACCAAAACTTCACGATTTTTTATCATATCGCCAGCTCTATTTCTACTTTGTGCTAAGCCTTGTTCAAACAGATATACATCTAATCTCAAATTTTCTTCCTCATCTCTTCTTCACTTAGAGTCTCAACTCCCAAACTTACAGCTTTATCGTATTTACTTCCGGCATCTTCACCATATACAACAAAGTCTGTCTTTTTAGACACACTTCCTGTTACTTTAGCACCATACTTTTCAAGAAGTTTTTTAATCTCTCCTCTACTTTGGCTCATGCTTCCTGTTACTACTACGACTTTACCACTAAAGATAGACTCTATAGTCTCTAATTTTTCTAACTCTTTTGGTTTTACTATTAGTTGTAGTTCAATTATCTTTTCACGGTTTACATGTAAGAACTCTTCCAAACTCTCACTCATCTCTCGCCCAAAACCATCTATTTCTATTAACTGTTCTGCTTTTAAATCTATCCACTCGTACCCAAAATTAAGCGCAACTGCTTTAGCTGCTACTTCACCTATATGCTCTATACCTAAACCATATATAAACTTGTCTAAACTAACGTTTTTACTATCTTCTATAGCCTTTAAAAGTTTAACTGCTTTTTTCTCTTTAAAGCCCTCTAAACCTAAAAGTTGGTTTACATGTAAAGAGTATAAGTCTTTTACACTTTTTATAAGTTTTTCACGATGGAGTTGTTCTACTATCTTGTCACCTAGTCCATCAATATAAAGAGCTTTTTTAGAAGCATAATGAGTGATAGAGTTTACAACCCTATCACTACACTCTAAATTTTGACACTTTATCAAAGCACCTTCATCTAAAAGCTCACCTTTACATGTAGGACACTCTGTAGCTCTTTGTATCTCTTTTTCACTTCCATCACGTCGCTCTTCTATAACTTTTATAATTTTAGGGATAACATCACCACTACGGATGATGATAACACTATCTCCTATTTTAATATCTTTTCTTTCTATCTCATCAAAATTATGAAGTGTTGCACGCTCTACTGTTACACCTTCAATGTCTACTGGTTCTACTTCTGCCACTGGAGTTATAACACCTGTTCGACCTACTTGAAATGTAACATCATTTATACGAGTTATCTTCTCAACAGCCGGAAATTTATAAGCACACATCCACTTAGGATACTTTACAGTATAACCCAAATCTTCTTGTAGTTCTATATTGTCTACCTTGATAACCATGCCATCCATCATCATAGGAATATCATTACGTCTGTCTAAAACCTTTTTATAAAACTCTTCAATCTCTTCTATGCCTGAACAGTCCTGACTCATAGGTGGTTTTAAAAATCCAAGTGAGTAGATAAACTCCATCTTGTGAGAGAGTTTAGTCTGTGTTAATTTATTTTCACCTATACCCCAGGGTTGAAATACAAGTCTTCTTTTAGCTGTAATTGAACTATCAAGCTGTCTAAGGCTTCCTGCTGCTGCATTTCTTGGATTGGCAAAAAGTGCTTCACCCTCTTCTAGTCTTTGTTCATTGATTATTTCAAAATCTGCTGTTTTTATAACAACTTCACCACGAATCTCAATAGGTTCTATATAATCTATCTCTAAAGGTACTGAGTGAATAGTTTTTACATTCTGGGTTACATCTTCACCAACTTTTCCATCGCCTCTTGTTATAGCCTGAATGAGCTTGCCTTTATTATAAAAAAGATTCAGACTTGCACCATCAAACTTAGGCTCACAAAAGAACTCTGCACCATCTACATTTTTATAAATTCTTTCACACCAAGTTTGTAGCCCATCTCTATCAAATATATCTTCCATACTCCACATACGAGCTTTATGAGTTGCTTTACTAAAGCCTTCTCTTATCACTCCTCCAACCCTTCTAGTTGGAGAATACTCGTCTACATGTAAAGGGTTTTGTTTCTCATATGCCTCGATAGCACGGTAAAGAGTATCATACTCTTCATCTGTTGCTATTGGGTTATCTTGAACATAATACGCATAGGCATATTTTTTTAAAATTTCTATTTTTTGTTTGTAATTATCATTTGTCATGTATTAGGATAACAAAAAAATGTTTAAATATTGATTTTAAAACATTTGACATACCCATAATTATGTTTTAAATAAAACTATAATAGAATGTATTCTCGTATTTATGATTTTTATAAGGGGTGCTTAGTGAATTGTACAAATACTTTTAAAATAGATCTTAGACAAATGCTTATTGCCTTAGAAACTGCCGTTGACTTAGTTGGCATGAATGATAAAAATCATGGAAAGCGTGTTGGTTATATAGCTACGCAATTAGCTAATCATTTAAAAAAAGATAAAAATACTATAGAATTTGCTTTTGAACTTGGATTAATTCATGATTGTGGAGTTTCTACAGAACAGATGCATAATAACCTAGTACAATACTTTGACTGGGCTGATTCTAAAATTCACTGTAAAATTGGTTATTTCTTATTAAAAAAATTTGAACCATTTGAAAAATTTGCCATACCAATACTTCATCACCATACGAAATGGGAAACATTACAAACACTAGATCTTAGCGAAGAAGAAAAGTTTATGAGTAACCTTATCTTTATATCCGATCGTATTGATATATTGGCATCTTCACACTATGAAAAAGACATTTTACTTTTTAGAAAAGAGATAGCTCAAACAATAAAAAATTATAGTGGTACATATTTTGATCCTGTTTTAGTTGAAGCTTTTTTAGAAATTGAAAAAACTGAAGCTTTTTGGATTTCATTAGAGAGTCGTCATGTCACTCGTTATACTTGGGATATGGGAAGAGTTGAGAAGAATGAACTTTTAAATATGGAGCAGTTAAAAGAATTGGCTTTGATTATGGGCTATATTGTTGATCAAAAAAGTACATTTACAGCAAATCATTCAATGTTAGTGGGTTTAATAGCAAAAGAGCTAGCAGTACTCTCTAATCTAGATGAAATAGTCTGTCATAAACTTGAAATTGCTGGCTATTTACACGATATAGGAAAACTTATGACACCAGATAATATCTTACAAAAACCTGGGCCACTAAATGAGCTAGAACGTAGTATCATGAATCAACATAGTTATGAAACCTATGAAATACTAAGACACATAAAAGGGTTAGAAGATATTGCAATTTGGGCATCTTATCATCATGAAGGATTAAATGGAACTGGGTATCCTTTCCATCCTCATCAACAAAAATTAAGTATTGAATGCCGTATAATATCAGTTGCAGATATATTCCAAGCATTAGTACAAGACAGACCTTATCGTGAAGGGTGTACTTTAGAAAAAACAATAGAGATACTAGATCAAAACGTAAAAAAAGGTATTCTTGATAAAAACATAGTAAACTTAATTAAAAACAATGCTGATAAGTTTTTTAAGATAGGAAAAAGTAACTTAAAAAAGCAAAAGGAATTAGAACTTTGTGTTTATTGATTATGAATCAATTATGAATCTCTTGCTCATAAACTATATCCAGTAATGCTATAAAATCTTTGGGCTTCATATACCCAACAAACTCATCAACTATAGACATATCTTTAGGATCTAATATAAAATTGGTAGGATAATATTGAACTTTTAAGTTCTTTGGTAGATTTATATTTTGAATTTTGACAATTTTTTGAACGTATTGAGTATTAATTTTAGAAGTATACTCATCTGGAGTAAATACATCTTTATTCATCTTTTCACAATATCTACAATTTTCACTCTCAACACTTAACAATATTAGTTTATGCTCTTTTAAAGCATTTTTCGAAATTTCTTCTAAATCAAATGCTTGAAGCGTACATATAAAACCAAACAATACAAATAGAATTCCTATTTTTTTAATAAACATAAATCTTCTCCATCTTAAAGTAAATATAATTTTACCTATATTATGATTAAGAAAAGATTAACTTACCATAGCTATCATATAAAAGTTTCAAAATTGTAATACCAACAATTGTTAAAAAGAAAACTCTAATAAAAGCAACATCTTTTTTAACAACTAAACTAGAACCTATATAAGCCCCTAGTATCTGCCCTACTCCCATTAAAATTCCAACAAGCCATAAAACTTGTCCACCTATAACAAATACTCCTAAAGATACTATATTGCTTGTAAAATTCATTATTTTTGTTTGTGCTGTTGCACTTTTTAAATTTAACCCTAAAAGAGTTACAATAGCTATTGTCCAAAAACTTCCAGTACCTGGTCCAAAAAAGCCATCATAAAAACCGATAGTTATACCAAATATAAGATAAAAAAGTGTAGGTTTTAGTCTATGATGTCTATCTTCACTACCTAGTTTTGGAGTTAAAAATGTATAAATAAATATAATAACAAGCATTACAGGTATAATTTTACTAAGCAAACTTGCATCCATCAAAAGGATAGAATAAGTCCCTAAGCTTGCTCCTATGAAGGTAAATATAACTCCCATATAAACATCTTTTAGACTCACTAATCCTTTTTTAACAAAATTTAGAGAAGCGGTAAAACTACCAAAAGAGCTTTGAAGTTTATTTGTAGCAAGAGCAACATGGGGTGGCATACCAGAAGCTAAAAGAACCGGAACGGTAATGATTCCACCTCCACCTGCTATGCTATCTACAAAACCAGCTAAAAATCCAGCAGCTAAAAAGATAACATAAAAATATAATTCAAATTCCACTATTTGTACTTATATATGTCAAATGTTTTAAGTCTTATCTTAGCAAGTATGGCACGAATTATAACTTTTAAGGCATAGTGCCTGTCGCCACCTTTTATACGACCTATTTCATTACCTCCACACTCATCACAAACAAAAAAAGTTATTTTATCACCTAAGTTAGAAGTTGCTTTACAATTCTCGTCATCTACTATAAGCATTGATTTACAAGTAGGGCAATAACACCACAAATCTATAACTGTTTTTTTCTTATACTTCCATCTCCAAAGCATACCATGAAACATATCTGCTCTATAAAGTTTAAACTTAGGTTCAAAAATTTTAATAGCAAGTACTATTAAAAAAATTGTCATTAAAAAAAGTGCAACTGGAATCGCTATAACCATATATTCTGGTATATTGTATTCTTGTGCTATTGTTTGTATATTCACATTACCGCCTTTTTTATTGCTTCAAAAACTTTTAATGCTTGAACATGTTCTTTAACATCATGAACTCTTACTATACTTGCACCTTCTTCTACTGCTTTGAGGTGTAAGGCTATTGTTCCACCCAATCTTTCATCTACACTAGACTTGCTTATCATATCTATCATGGACTTTCTACTAGCCCCTATAAGAAGTTCGTATCCAAAGTGCAAAAACTTAGCGTGATGTTTTATTAAAAGTAAATTATGCTCTAATTTTTTACCAAAACCAATCCCTACATCTAAAACTATTTTTTCTATACCAAAACTTTTTGCTTTTTCTATTCTTTGTTTAAAAAAAGCATCTACCTCATTTAATACATTTTTATAAGCAGGATTTTCTTGCATATCTTTAGTTTCTCCTAGCTTATGCATTAAAACTATAGTTGCGTCAAATGATGCAACTAGTTTGGCAACCTCATCATTTTGTAAAGCTGTTATATCATTTACTATACTAAATCCATGTTCAAGTGCATATTTAACACAAAGAGGAGAATAACTGTCTATCGAAAAATCTACTTTTTGATGAAGTTTTTCTTCATATATCATATCAATAATAGGTTTAACTCTTTTTAACTCTTCTTCGTCACTTACACCAATACTTCCTGGACGAGAAGATACTCCACCAAGGTCAATAATATCGGCACCATCTTTTATCATTTTCTTTACATGTAAAAGAGCTTGGTCTCCATTAAATCTGCTTGCTTTAAAAAAACTATCTTCATTAGTATTCAATACACCCATAACTTTGACTTTATTTAAATTAGAGTCTATCACTGTCTTTTTCTTTTCATAATTGTTATTAAAAGTGTAAAAAGCATGTTTTGAGGTCTTGAGTTTAACTGAGCAAGTTCAATTAAACTTCCAAAATGAGTTAATTCTTGTTCAGTAAATGAAATACTATGTTCTAACACAGCTTCACTTACTATAGCTTGTATTGTGTCTTTTAATTCCTCTTTACTTATACGAGAGTTAGCTTGAACAAACTCATATATATCTTTTTCACAAAGATTTTTTAAATTAAGTCCTGAATGAATTACTTCTTTTTGTATTTTTAACTCTTGCAAACCCATACGAGAACGTATAGTTGGTAAAAAAACTGTTTTTGTCGGAGCAATCAAAATAAATACTATATTTCTAGGAGGCTCTTCTAGAATTTTTAAAAGTGAATTTTGAGTCTCTACTCTATACCCTTTAGCTCCTAAAACCAATATTTTAAGCTTCATCTCAGCAATATATGCTTCTTTAACAACCTTTTTTGCATCTTCTAAAAGAAAATCATCTTTCTCTTTTAAAAAAGGACAAATTCTGTATTGGCTATATAACTCTTGTACATGCTCATATGCTGTTTGTATATCAGAACAGACAAGTATGTGACTAAGAGGTTCACTCATCTTCTATATCAACCTCAGCAAAAAGTGCAGCATTTATACTCTTATCTAATAATCTATGAAGCTGAATGAGTTTTATATCTAACAAGTCATCTCCACTTGAGAGATAAAAACTGTTTTGAAGATGTTCATCTAAAACCCACATAAAACTATCATCATGACGTTTTGCTAATTGCATCTTTATATCTGTACTTTTTCCAACGTAAAAAAATGTATATCCATTTGAAAATGACTGAGCAAGCATGTCTTCAAGAAGTTCTATATCTTCTTTGGATTTAAGTTGATGAATATTTGGGAAAAATGTTTTTATTGATACAAAAGGCAACATTGGACGATTTTTGCCACCTTCATTTAACTTTTTTAAAGCATAATCACCAAACCATTCTCTATCATCATCAGTAATGATTACTATGGTTTGGCCTGCTAAAAGATTTTGAAGCATTGAAGATATAAGAGGTACCCATTCGAACCTCTTCTCTTCCATCCAACTCATCATAGAACCATCTCTTCTGATGGTCTCTAATGTCCACTTCAAAAGTTCTTGCATTATTTGTCTAACTCATATGCTGCGTGAAGTGCACGAACTGCTAGTTCACCATATTTTGCAGCTATTACCATAGATACTTTTATCTCACTTGTACTTATCATCTCTAAGTTAATACCTTCACGTGAAAGTGTATCAAATGCAGTACAAGCTACTCCACTATGACTCTTCATACCAACTCCTACAATAGAAACCTTTACTATGTCACTGTCATACTCTACAGTTTGTGAAGCATTGATTTGATTCATTGCATCTCTTGTCATCTCTAACTCATTTTGAGGAACTGTAAAACCAAGGTTTGTTGTTCCATCATGTCCAACATTTTGTATGATCATATCTACATTTATATTTTCACTTGCTAGTTTTCTAAAAATTTCTGCTGCAATTCCAGGTTTGTCTGTTACACCTCTTAGTGTTACTCTCGCTTGATTTTTGTCTAGTGCTACACCACTTACTAATGGTTGTTCCATGATATTTTCTTCCTTTGTTATCAATGTGCCTTCATTATCATTGAAGCTACTTCTTGTTACAAGATTTACATTTAATTTTTTTGCCATTTCTACAGAACGAGTTTGAAGTACTTTTGCTCCTAAACTTGCCAGTTCTAACATCTCATCATAACTAATTTTATTTAATTTTTTTGCTTTTGGCTCGATTCTAGGATCAGTCGTATATACACCATCAACATCAGTATATATTTCACATAAACCTGCGTCCAATGCCCCTGCAATCGCTACAGCACTAAGGTCACTTCCTCCGCGCCCCAAAGTAGAAACTTCACCAAGGTCTGTTATACCTTGAAAACCAGCTACTACTACAATATTGCCCTTCTCTATCTTCTTTTCTATACATTTTCTATCTATTTTTTCTATTCTTGCTTTTGTATGTGATTTATCTGTTTTTATACCGGCTTGACGGCCTGTCATTGCAACTGCTGGATAGCCCATCTCACTAAGAGCTATTGCTAAAAGAGCACTAGTCACTCTCTCGCCAGAGCTTAAAAGCATATCCATTTCTCTTTGTTTTGGAGATTTACTAAAATGTTCTGCATAGCTTACAAGCTTATTTGTCTCACCACTCATAGCAGATACAACAACCACTACATCATGACCTTCTTCTCTTGTTTTTGCTACTCTTTTTGCAACTGCTTCAATACGTTCTAACGTACCTACACTAGTTCCACCATATTTTTGTACTATAAGCATAATTACAAATACCCTTCTTTTCTAAAATATTCTAAAACTTGTTTATAAACAGGTCTTTTAAAGTATGTAATATACTTAAAAGCCTCTTTGTATTTAACAAACTTAAAAGAACTAAATTCCGGCTCTTTTGTTGCTAAATTTACCTTTGAATCATCTTTTAGCCTAACTAAAAAATACTTCTGTGTTTGCCCATCAAATGGGTACATTTTTTTAGCAACTGTTCCAGGAAAATCATAACTAATCCACTCTGGATGTTCTGTTAGGATTTCTATATCATCAGTTCCTATC
>CBDLTN010000090.1:0-10111 GCA_965306065.1 uncultured Sulfurospirillum sp.
AACGCCAAATTGAGGTTTAATATACTCCATAATACAATCATCTTTTGATACTGCTAAAACATAACCTCTTTTAGAGTAATCAATTCTTCCTTGTTCATCTTCCTTTGAAAGCTTTTTTTTGTAATGATATAAAAACTTATCATTTATTGGTGCAACAGGATCAATTCCCTGACAAACAACAAACATACTGTCTTCACCCATTATCCCATTAACTCTTATATTTGATACTATTGTTTTTACCTCTTTGTACATCAAATCATCATGTATACCAACAAGTACACCTGCTCGTATTTTTTTCTTATTTATCTCTGCAATAATTTTACTCTCAATTTTGGAAAAATATTTTACTTCTACATCTTTTTTAATAGTGACAATTATTTTTGTAAGAGATTTATTACCACCTAATACTATTGGAGGAAGTACGAAAGCATGTTCTTCTTCTTCTTGTATCTTAAAAATTTCAACCTTATACATCTGTTTGATTTTTAAATCAGGATTCAATATAAAATCTTTATCTTTAAACTGTTTTAACTTTTCCTCATCTGCTTCTACCCAGCCTTCTTCTTTACCCATACTAAAAGATGTTTTTATTTTTATAATTTTAAAATCTAATTGAGATAGAGCCAAGTCATTTGCAGCTGCAATTCCTTTAATCTCTCTTGGTATATTTTCACTTTCTACTATTATTGATTTAAATTCTGGCTTTTTACTTTTCTCTTGTGTTTCTTCATCAGAACTATCACCCATAATTTTATCAAATAATCCCATTTATATTTCCTATATCGTTCAAGTATAATGACATTATACTAAAAAAAGTTTAATTAACCCAAAAAACAGCCCAATTAAGCTACTATTCACTATGATAATTAAAAATTTTTTTACAAATAGTATTGGTATTTTAGTATCTCGTGTGTTTGGTTTTATAAGAGACCTCTTAACAGCTTCTGTTTTAGGAGCCAATATATACAGTGATATATTTTTTGTAGCATTCAAGCTTCCTAACCTTTTTAGACGAATATTTGCAGAAGGTGCTTTTACTCAAAGTTTTATACCAGCATTTATAAATTCAAAAAACAAATCAATATTTACATATAAAACGTTTGTAAAATTTTTTATCTTCCTTATTTTTGCTTCATTCATTGTTACTATCTTTAGTGGTTTTTTTGCAAAACTTATTGCTCTTGGTTTTGATGATGAAACACTTGCAATAGCTTCTCCTCTTGTAGCTATTAATTTTTATTATCTGCCACTTATATTTGCAGTTACTTTTTTAGGTTCACTTTTACAATATAAAAATCACTTTGCAACTACAGCCTTTTCAACCGCACTACTCAATATTGCTCTGATTGTCTCGTTACTTTTATCTCAAGAGATGGATAAAAAAAGTATAGTTTACGCTATGAGTTATGCTGTTATTATTGGTGGTATTTTACAACTTCTAACACATATAATAGCTATTAAAAATAGGAACCTTTTAAAACTTTTTAAATTTGGATTTACAAATAGAAAAAAAGATAAAATCAAAAATGAAGACAAGAAGTTTTTTCACTCTTTTTCTCATGCTATCTTGGGTAACTCAACCCCTCAAATATCTGCTTTTCTAGATACTTGGATAGCTAGTTTTCTACTTACTGGAAGTATCAGCTACCTCTATTATGCAAACCGTATATTTCAACTGCCACTTGCTCTTTTTGCAATAGCTTTAAGTGTTGGAGTCTTTCCTAAAATTGCTCGTTTAATTAAAAATCATGAAACGTCAAAAGCTCTAATACTTTTTAAAAATGGGTTTTGGTTTTTATTTTTTCTATTAACATTATCAGCAATAGGTGGTTTTATACTTAGTGAAGAGATAGTAAAACTACTTTTTCAAAGAGGTGCTTTTAGTAGTGAAGATACTATCAAAAGTTCAGAAGTTTTACAAATGTACTTAGTAGGTCTTATACCTTATGGTTTGGCAAAATTATTCTCACTTTGGCTCTATGCTACCATGAGGCAAAAAGAAGCTGCAAAAATTGCGCTTTTTGCATTAGGAACAAACCTATTGTTATATACTGTTTTAGTTGAGCCTTTAGGAGTTAAGGGTCTTGCACTTGCTAGTTCATGTGCAGGTATAGTTCTTCTAGGGTTTACAATACGTTCATTTGGACTAAAAGAGTTTTTGGATATAATACGCGATAAAAAATTAGCTATATTTGTTGGAATGCTTATAATTTACATCCCAGCACTACTGTGGATAAAGGAAATAATCAGTGAATATTTATGATTCAGTTAAAAGAGAAAAAGTAAAATTTGTACCTATAAAAGATAACCAAGTAAAGATATACGTATGTGGGCCAACAGTTTATGATGACGCTCATCTAGGACATGCAAGAAGTGCTTTGGCATTTGATTTATTAAGACGTACCTTTATAGGACTTAATTACAAAGTAACTTTTGTAAAAAACTTTACAGATATAGATGATAAAATCATCAAAAAAATGAAACAGAGTGGACAATCACTCAAAGAGATAACAGAATTTTATATTAAAAGATATAAAAATGAGATGAACGCACTTGGAGCGAGTGATGCAGACATTGAGCCAAAAGCAACTGGAAGTATAGAAGAGATTGTAACTTTTATAGAAGATCTTTTAAAAGAAGATAAGGCTTACAAAACTAGTGATACTGTATATTTTGATACATCTAAAGATAAAGACTATTTAGAACTATCTCATATGAAGATGGACGATACAAGAGCAAGAGTAGAAGCAAACACTGAAAAAAGAGACCAAAAAGATTTTGCTCTTTGGAAGTTTTCTAAAGAAGGAGAACCTACTTTTAAAGCCAGTTTTGGAGATGGACGTCCAGGATGGCATATAGAGTGTTCATGTATGATAGAAAAACATATGGCTTATGATGGAAAGTATCAAATAGATATTCATGCAGGAGGAGCTGATTTGCTTTTCCCTCACCATGAGAATGAAGCTAGCCAAACAAGAGTTAAAAGTGGACAAGAGTTAGCAAAATATTGGATGCATAATGGTTTTGTAACAATCAATGGTGAAAAGATGAGCAAATCTCTTGGTAACAGTTTTTTCTTAAAAGATGCACTAAAAGAGTATGATGGAGAGATACTTCGTTTTTATCTTCTTAGTTCCCACTATAGAGCGAATTTTAATTTCTCTGAAGAAGACCTTCTTGTATGCAAAAAACGTTTAGACAAACTATATCGCCTTAAAAAAAGAGTGTTTGAAGGAAAAAAATCAGCTACAAATAAAGAGTTTAAAAAAGATATTCTTGAAGCACTTAGTGAAGACCTTAACATTTCCAAAACTTTAGCTCTTCTTGATGAGATGGTTGCAAATGCAAATGAAAAGATAGACTCAAACCCTAAAGATAAAGCTACAAAATTTGAGACAAATGCAAACTTAGAATGGATAGAGAGTATACTTGGTATTGGTTATAAAAATCCATATGAGTATTTTCAACTTGGTATCACTAAAGAAGAAAAAAATGAAATAGAAGATTTAATAAACAATAGAACTAAAGCAAAAAAAGAGAAAAATTTTGCACGTGCTGATGAGATAAGAGATACTCTTACATGTAAAGGTATACAGCTTATGGATACCCCAAGTGGAACCCAGTGGGAAAAGGCTGAATAATGGAAGGTGTAAAGCTCGTTTTAAAACGATTTTCACCTTATTTTAAAGATTATATTCCTTATTTTGTATTTGCTATTATTGGTATGATTTTAGCATCAAGTGGAACTGCAGCTTCAGCTTACTTGGTTAAGCCACTTTTAGATGATATTTTTGTTGCTAAAGATGCTGAGATGTTAAAACTTCTTCCATTTGCTATTATCGCAGTATATGTTGCAAAAGAGTCTGGAAGGTATATGCAGACCTATTTTACAAGTCTTATTGGACATGATATTATCAGAAGATTTAGAGATAAAGTTTTAAAAAATTTACTTATTCAAGATATATCATTTTTCCATAAATACCGTACTGGTGAGCTTATAAGTAGAAATACAAATGATGTAGAAAAAGTAAGAACTGTTGTATCAAATATGATTCCAGAGTTTTTAAGAGAAACTCTTACAATAGTAGGACTCGTTGCAGTCGTTATTTACCAAAGCCCCACCTTAGCTTTTTATGCACTCATTATTATGCCACTAGCAATTATACCTTTAAGTAAATTAGCAAAAAAAATGAAAAAAATCTCCAGAGCATCACAAGAAAAAGTCTCAGATGTTACATCAAAACTAAGCGAAATATTTAACAATGTAGAAGTTATCCAAGCAAGTAACTCTCAAAAACATGAACAAGATTTATTCAAAGAAGAGAATCAAAAATACTTTAATCTAACAATGAAATCAGTAAAAGTTTCTCAACTTGTTAGCCCTATGATGGAGACTCTTGGTTCTATTGGAGTTTCAACTGTTATTATTGTAGGTGGTATGGAAGTTATAAATGACAACATGACTATGGGAGCATTTTTCTCATTTTTAACTGCACTTTTTATGCTTTATACTCCTATTAAAAGGCTCTCTAGTTTGTATAATCAACTTCAAGAAGCAATAGCTGCTAGTGAGAGAATATTCTTTTTACTAGATAAAAAACCTACTATTGTTGGAGGAGATAAAGAATTACCAAAGACTATAGAAAGTGTTAAATTTGAAAATGTTGAACTTAAATATGGTGAGAAAAAAGCATTAAATGGAATAAACCTAAAAGCAAATAAAGGCGAATTCTTTGCACTTGTTGGTGACAGTGGTGGAGGGAAAAGCTCACTTGTCAACATGATAGTAAGATTTTATGACCCAAGTAGTGGAAGTATTAAAATCAACAATACTGATATAAGAGAATTTTCACTTAAAAGTTTAAGAGACTCTATTGCAATTGTAACTCAAAGAGTATACATCTTCCACGAAAGCGTTGCAGCCAATGTAGCTTATGGACAGGAGATAGATGAAAAAAGAGTTATCGACGCTCTTAAAAAAGCAAATGCCTATGAGTTTATAGAAGAGCTTCCTGAAGGTATAAACACTGTGTTAGACGAATCAGGAACGAACCTCTCAGGAGGACAGAGACAACGTATTGCTATAGCGCGTGCTATCTATATAAACCCAAAAATTCTAATCATGGATGAAGCAACAAGCGCATTAGATAGTAAAAGTGAAAAAAAGATAACTGAAGCTATGGAAAACTTAATCAAAAACAAAATAACTTTTGTTATAGCCCACAGGCTCAGTACCGTACAAAAGGCAGATAAAATTGCTGTTTTAAAACACGGTAAAGTCTCTGCCATTGGAACTGACACAGAGTTAAAGCAAAACAGCCAAGAATATAAAAAACTCAAGGGTCTACAACCATAAAAACCAATCTACATGTAAATACTTTATTTACATGTAGAGCCTTCAACTAAAATATTACTAAAAATATTCATAATTAAGATTTATGTAACTTTTATATACATAAAAATAATTTTCAAAGCAAAACTGACGACTATATTATCAACTACAGACAAAAATGATATAATCAACTATATGGTTTAAAAGGGTAATTATTCTAAAAAAAAGGAGTTTAGAATGTTTTTGTCTATGAAAATCGAAAATCTACTTTTCGTACTTGTTGTTGGTCTATTTGCGACTAATTTGTCTGCACTAGATACGACCAAATATGCAGGTTCAAAATCCTGTGAAAAATGTCATCAAAAGATATATAAAGAGTGGAAAAAAACTCTTCATTCTCAGATGATAAAAGATGTAAAGGCTAACCCAAATGCTATTGTGGGTGATTTTGAAAGTAAATCCGATGTTAGAACATTTGGTACTGAAGGTATATTATATACCATAGGTAACCAATGGAAACAACGGTATATTACTAAAAAAGATGACGAATTATATATCTTACCGGCTCAATACAATCTTGAAACTGGTAAATGGAAACCTTATCATGCAAAAGATTGGGACAAAAGACCTTGGCTTAAAAAATGTGGTCAATGTCATGTAACTGGTCTTGATTACGAAAAAAGAACATTTATAGAGCCTGGTGTTGGTTGTGAAGCTTGTCATGGTGCAGGAAAAGCACACACATTAACTAAAAAAACTGGAGATTTTTCAAAAAACATTGTTAATCCAACTAACTTATCAGTTGGTCTACAAGTTCAAATCTGTGGTTCTTGTCACACTAGAGGGAAAGACCCTTCTGGTCAACATGGTTATCCATTAAACTTTAAACCAGGTGATAGTTTAACAAATAAATACAATACTATTTCTAAAACCAACAAGGGCAAATTTTGGCCAAATGGGCATTCTAAAGGTCACCATCAACAATACCTTGATTGGGAAACTAGCGCACATGCAAAAGAAGGTGTTACATGTATATCTTGTCATACAGTTCACGATACAGGTAGTGCTACAAGATATCAAACTAGACTTCCTGGAAATAAACTATGTCTAAATTGTCATACACTAAGCAAAGAACCGACAAATACTCATAGTATTCATGATTTTGGTAGCTGTATTGGCTGTCATATGCCAAAAATTGTTAAAAGTGCAGAGTCTGGAGATTTACATGACCATACATTCAAAGTAACTCCACCATCTGATACTATTAAATACGGTGGTTTGAAAAAACAACAAAACTCTTGTAACTCATGTCATTACCATAAGGACCATAAGCCTGAGAGTTTGCAAAAAGTTTTAGATGACCTCAAAAAAAATAAACTAAGCCTGAGAGATGAAAAATAAACTCTTATGGCTTACAACTGGTACAGGAATTACTGTTGTTGTACTGTTTTTAGCAACTATGACAGTTGGTTCAATTTACACATCAACACCTGATTCATGTGTAAATTGTCATGAAATGAGTACTCAATATATGTCTTGGCAAAGATCAAGTCATAAAAGTATTTCTTGTATAGCCTGTCATTCAGGTACTGGTGTTACGGGTTGGATTGGTGCAAAGGCTGGCGGTGTTAGAAAAATGTACAAACATTTTTTCACTGAAGTGGGTGATATTCATACAAGTGTAGCTGACAAAGTTTGTCTGCAATGTCACTACACAACTAAGGATAAAAATCATGTATATGATAAAAGATTACATGATGACCCACTCTTAGTTCCAACTAAAATCCATACTGATCATTTTGAAGAAAAAGACATTTCTTGTATGACATGTCATAAAGGGATGGTTCATGGTTCTATTGGTGGTGATGTTGCAATTGAAAAGAAAACTTGTCTAGAGTGTCACACAAGAGAAAAAAATTATGTTGACATTGAAAACTATTTCAAATAATTACCAATAATCATGGGAGTACCAATGTGTACTCCCAACTTTTTATCCAAATGCTAACCAGACTCCAACACCTACCATAAGTGTACCTGCTATTTTGTTCATCAGTTTTATATTATCACTTTTTTGAAGAAATCTTCGTAATGTACTTCCTCCACTTGCATAGATTGTCAAACATATAAACTCTAGTGAAAGAATAATAAACAATAAAACTGATATCTGAGGACCTAAAGGCTGAGCTTCGTTTATAAAAGGTGGAAGCAGTGCAATAAAAAATGCCCACCCTTTTGGATTGGCAATTGCTGTTATGAAACCTTGTATAGCTAAAGCTCTATTTGATATAGAAAAATTTTTTTCATCGTTACATGAAGAGACTGCCATTTTACCACGACTAAGCCACATTTGAAATCCTAAATAAGCTAAATATGCTCCGCCTATGTATTTAAAAATGGTAAAAATATCAGGATAATTCAACATAATTGTCGCTACTCCAACAACAGAGGCAAAAGCAACAATACCAACACCTATAAGTTCACCAATCATCATATAAAACGTTCGTCTAAGACCTATACTCATACCAAGACTCATAGATAATGTCATACACATACCAGGAGTTATTGATACGAAAAAAAATGTTGGTATAAAAACAACCAATATAGATAAATTTAAAATAATTTCCAAAAAAGCACCTTTTTATTAAATTTTCAGTATAATCGCGTACTTAAAATGAAAAGGATACTCTTTGTTGACATATAACCACCTTAAAAAAATATTTTTTCAGCTAAGTCCAGAAAATGCTCATCATATTGTTGAATTTGCATTTAAAAATGGAAGTAAATTTTGTCCTTTCTTAGAAAGTGAACTTGCAAAAAGGTACTTTGTTACAGATCCAAGATTGGAACAAAACCTATTTGGAAGTACTTTTTTAAACCCAGTAGGACTTGCAGCAGGTTTTGATAAAAATGCAACTATGATTAAAATGCTTACAGCCCTTGGCTTTGGCCATATTGAGTTTGGAACAGTTACTCCAAAACCACAAGACGGTAATCCAAAACCAAGACTATTTCGTTTTCCTGAGCAAGAGAGTCTACAAAATGCTATGGGTTTCAACAACGATGGTATGGAAAAAATCAAAAAAAGAGTAGAAAAACTCTATCCTTTTGCCACACCTCTTGGAGCAAATATAGGAAAAAATAAAACAACAAGCCCTGAAGATGCCCTTAGTGATTACGAAAAACTAATTGATACTTTTAAAGATATTAGTGACTACATAGTTATCAATATCTCTTCACCAAATACTCCAGGACTTCGTGATTTGCAAAATGAAGAGTTTATAAAAGAACTTTTTAGTATGTCTAAGAGTAAAACTGACAAGTCAGTATTACTTAAAATAGCACCAGATTTAGAAGTTAAAGATGCTATTGATATTTGTAATGTAGCTTTAGAAAATGGCGCAGGTGGCATAGTTGCAACAAATACAACTATAGACTATTCTCTGCTTCCAAATCCTCAAAACTTTGGTGGAATAAGCGGTAAAGTATTAGAGCAAAAAAGTTCAGCATTTTTTGAAGAATTGGCTAAAGAGTTTTATGGGAAAACTACACTAGTAAGTGTTGGGGGTATTGATAGTGCTGAAATAGCATATAAGCGTATTAAAATGGGAGCTAGTTTAGTTCAAATATATAGCTCTTTTATATTTAAAGGACCCAAACTAAACTATGATATTTCACAAGAAATACTCAAGTTTATGGATAAAGATGGTTTCGCACATATAAGTGAAGCAATCGGCGTGGATAGAAGATGATTAAATTAATATTAACAATAAGTATATTTTTAGGAGGCCTTATGGCAAACTCACTACCTGAGTATAAAACAAAGACACTAGAAAATGGTCTACAAATAGTAGTTATTCCTATGAATAATGAGAGCAATGTAATATCAACAGATATATTTTACAAAGTTGGAAGTGGACACGAAGTAATGGGTAAAAGTGGAATTGCCCACATGCTTGAACACCTAAATTTTAAATCAACTGACAATCTAAAAGCTGGTGAATTTGATGAAATAGTAAAAGGATTTGGAGGAGTAAACAATGCTTCAACAGGATTTGACTATACTCATTACTTCATAAAAAGCTCATCTAAGAATTTAGATAGATCTCTTGGACTGTTTGCTGATTTGATGGAAAACTTAAAACTTCAAGATGAAGAGTTTCAACCAGAACGTGATGTAGTACTTGAAGAGAGACGTTGGAGAACAGATAACTCTCCTATAGGTTATCTTTATTTTAGGTTATTCAATAACGCTTTTACATATCACCCTTATCATTGGACTCCAATAGGATTTGTAGAAGATATAAAACACTGGACTATTGAAGATATAAAAGAGTTTCATAAAAACTACTATCAACCATCGAATGCTATCGTCGTAGTTGCAGGAGACATAAGTGCTGATGAAGTCTTTAAAACAACCGAAAAATATTTTAAAAACATAAAAGGTAAAGAAGTAACTTATCCGAGTGCTCATCAAAAAGAGCCTGAACAAGATGGAGCAAAAAGAGTTTACATCAAAAAAGAGAGTGAAGTGGAAATGGTAGCAATCGCTTACAAAATCCCTGACTTTTTGCATGTTGATCAAACAGCACTTTCAGCTCTTAGTGAACTTCTTAGCAGTGGAAAAAGCTCAGTACTTCAAAAAGTACTTGTAAATGATAAAAAGATGGTAAATCAAATATATGGGTATAACATGGAAAACCGTGACCCTTCTATATTTATGTTTTTAGCTGTTGGAAATCCTGGTATAAAAGCTGAAGAGATTGAGAAAGAGCTTTTATC
>CBDLTN010000091.1:0-10076 GCA_965306065.1 uncultured Sulfurospirillum sp.
TAAAGCATATGCAGATAAGATTATCATCTCAGGTGGTGATGGAGGAACTGGAGCCGCTCCTTTAACTTCTATCAAGTTTGCAGGAAATCCTTGGGAGCTTGGATTAAGTGAAGCGCATAATGCATTAAAAGCAAATCATCTTAGAGATAGTGTTCATGTTCAAACAGATGGTGGATTAAAAACAGGGCTTGATGTTATAAAAGCAGCATTACTTGGAGCTGAAAGTTATGCTTTTGGTACAGTAGCACTTACAGTCATTGGTTGTAAGATACTTAGAATCTGTCATCAAAATAGATGTACAGTTGGGGTTGCAACACAAGATGAAAAACTAAGAGAACATTTTGTAGGTACAGTAGATAAAATCGTAAACTTCTTTACTCTTTTAGCTGAAGATGTACGTGAGATTTTAGCCGAACTTGGATATAAGAGTTTAGAAGAGGTTATTGGTAGAAGTGATTTCTTACATGTAAAGGACAATGACTTTGCTAAAAAGTTTGATTTCTCATCAGTATTAATGAATATAGATGGAATTGATACTTGTAGAAAAGCGTCTAATGACCCATTTGATCCAAATGAATTTGAACATGAGATACTAAAAGATGTTTATAAAGTTATACAAAATCCAGAAGAGAAGATAGTTATTCATAAAACAATTCAAAATACAAATAGAAGTTTTGGAGCCTTAATAAGTGGTGAAATTTCTAAATACTATGGAAATACTGGTTTATCAGAAGATAGTATAAAGTTTGAGCTTGATGGGATTGCAGGTCAATCTTTTGGAGCATTTTTGATAAATGGTGTGAAAATAAGACTTCATGGAACTGCTAATGATTACATTGGTAAGGGAATGAATGGTGGAGAAATCGTCATAGTTCCAAAATATCAAAGAGAAGGTTATACAAGTGGTGGTAATACTTGTCTTTATGGTGCAACTGGAGGAAAGCTTTTTGTAGCTGGTGAAGTAGGAGAGAGGTTCTGTGTAAGAAATTCAGGAGCAACAACAGTAGTAGAAGGTACGGGAGATCATGCTTGTGAATATATGACAGGTGGAGTTGTAACGATACTTGGAAATACAGGAGTAAACTTTGGTGCTGGTATGACAGGTGGTGTTGCATTTATATATGATACTAAACATGTATTTATAGATAAGTTAAACCAAGAATTGGTTATAGCAGAGAGAATTGATACGGATGATATGGATGAGGCTAGACACTTTTTAAAGAGACAGTTAAGAGCTCATATAAATAAAACAAAAAGTGAAAAAGCAAAATATATCTTAGATAACTTCCGTCACTCTGTAAGAGATTTTTGGATAGTTCGCCCAAAAGACATGACTAAAGCACCATTGAATCCAGAAGAGGGAGATTAGAATTATGGAAATGCAAAATTTTATAAACTTAGAGAGAATTGAGCCACAAAAAAGAGAAAGTAGTGAAAGAGTAGAAGATTTTAGAGAGATTTACGAAGTCTTTACTAAAGAAGAAGCAAGTTCGCAAGCAAGTCGCTGTGTTCAATGTGGTGACCCTTTTTGCCATAGTAAGTGTCCTTTGCATAACTATATTCCTTACTGGTTAAAATCCATTAGTGGGATGAAAAAGGAGTTGGCATTTAAACTTTCAAATGAGAGTAATCCGTATCCTGAGATAACAGGAAGAATTTGTCCCCAAGATAGACTTTGTGAAGGGGATTGTACTCTTAATGATGGACATGGTGCCATTACTATTGGTTCAATTGAGACTTTTATATCTGAACATGGATTTAAAAAAGGCCTTAAACCAGAATTTCCTGGGATTACAACAAATAAAAAAGTTGCTGTTATAGGAGCTGGTCCTGCTGGGCTTTCATGCGCAAACTATCTTTTAAGAGCAGGAATAAAAGTAGAGATGTTTGAACGCCAAAATAGGGCTGGGGGACTTATGACTTATGGAATCCCTGGATTTAAACTGGATAAAGAAGTCGTAGCTCGTCGTGTACAGTGGTTACAAGAAGCTGGAATGAGTTTACATGTAAATAGTGAGATTGGCAAAGATATTAGTTTTGATGACGTTGCAAGTGAGCATGATGCTATCTTTCTAAGTATTGGTGCTGAGACATCAAATAGAGCGAAACTAGTTAACGAAAATGCAAATAGTGTTTTTATGGCAATGGACTTTTTAAGAGATATTCAGAAAAAACTTTTTCACGAAGATTATGATAAAAAATATGAAGTAGAAGGAAAAAATGTAGTAGTTATTGGTGGTGGTGATACTGCAATGGACTGTTTAAGAACTTCTATAAGAGAAGGTGCTAAGAGTGTTAAGTGCTTATATCGTCGTGATAAATACAATATGCCTGGTAGTAAAAAAGAGTTTAAAAATTCTAAAGAAGAGGGAGCACTTTTTACTTATAATGCTAGTCCAAAAGAGATAATTGTAAATAGCAATAATGAAGTCATAGCAATAGAGATGCAAAAAACTATGCTAAGTACAAAAGATAAAAATGGTAGAGCTTCTGTAGAGATAGTTAAAGGTAGCGAGTTTAGAGTAGAAGCTGATATTATTATCTTTGCTCTTGGCTTTTCAGCTTCAACTCCTGATTTTTTGGCTGAAAATGGTATTGAAGTTAACAAATGGGGTACAATAGAAGTAGACAAAAACTATGAAACAAGCAAATCTGGCGTTTATGCAGGTGGAGATTGTAAAAGAGGAAGTGATCTTGTTGTAACGGCTGCAGCTGAAGGAAAAAGTGCCGCTGAGGCAATTATAAAGAGTTTGCTCACTTAAAATGAAAGAGTTTTTTGAAGCTGCAATATCAGCAAACAAAGAGATAATAGAACTTTTAGAAAATAACTCTGGTGATGATTTTCATCAGAGTGTCTCTTTGGGTGCTGGTGGAGATATAAGTTCAAGGATTGATTTATTTGCAGAAAATATTTTTATAAAACGCTTAAGTTGTTTTGGAAATATTCACTCTGAAGAGTGTGGTTTTATAGATAATAAAATGAGCTATAATGTCATAATTGACCCTATTGATGGAAGTGACAATTTTGCTTCAAATCTCCCTTACTATGGAACATCTGTTGCTCTAAAAAGAGGAGATAAATGTATAGCAGCTGTAGTAGTCAATCTTGCAAATGGTGAAATTTTTATTAAAGATGAAAACAGTTTTAAAAGAGCAAATATAAAAAATATACAATTTAAAAATGTAGAGAAAAATAGATACTCTAAACTTGGTCTTTTTGAAAGAACATATTGTTCAAAAAGAACTCCTGAACTGATGCGAAAAAATGGCATAAAATACCGAAGTCCAGGAGCTTTTGCACTCTCTTTAGCCTATGCTCATGATGTTGATTTTGTTCTTTATGAAGGTAAAATGAGAGAGTATGATATTGCAGCTGGATTATATATGTGCGAAGATTTACATGTAAAAAAAACGGATGATTTACTTCTTGTAAGCCAAAATAAGGAAATTTTTGGTAAAATACTCCAATTTATATAAAATACGATTTTAGTCGTGTTTAAATATGAAATTAATTTTAATAAATTATTTGTTTAAAAATAAAAAATTTTATAGGAGATATTATTATGGGATTTAGTGAGTTTTTCGGTAATTTTCGCAAAAAGCAGTCCTCCCCAAAAGAAGCTCCAAGCCACTGGGTAAAGTGTTCAAAATGTCAATCATTAATGTACTTTAAAGAGATAGAACACTTATTTAACGTTTGCCCTAAATGTGGATTTCACATGCGTATAACGGCTAATCAAAGAATCAACCTTATTTGTGATGAAGATAGTTTTACAGAGTTCGACACATCTTTGGCTCCGGTTGATCCACTCAAGTTTGTTGATAAAAAATCATATAAAAAAAGAATTTCTGAAGCTAGTGGAAAAACAGGACGTACATCTTCTGTTATAAGTGGAAGTTGTTCAATAAATGGAATAAGTACTCAGTTAGTTGTATTTGACTTCAAGTTCATGGGTGGAAGCTTAGGTTCTGTTGAGGGTGAAAAAATTGTAAGAGCTATTAAACGGTCTATTGAAAACAAAGAGGGCTTAGTTATCGTAAGTGCAAGTGGAGGGGCAAGAATGCAAGAGAGTACTTTCTCACTTCTTCAAATGTCAAAAACTTCAGCAGCTCTGACAAAACTAAGTGATGCAGGTCTTCCTTTTATTTCAGTTTTAACTGATCCAACTATGGGTGGTGTTAGTGCATCATTTGCTTGGCTTGGAGATGTTATTATAACTGAACCAGGATCACTTATTGGTTTTGCTGGACAAAGAGTTATTAAACAAACTATTGGTGCTGACCTTCCTGAAGGATTTCAAAGAGCAGAATTTTTACTAGAACATGGTTTGATTGATATGATAGTTCAACGTGGTGAAATGAAAAAATGTATATCTGATATGTTGACATTTTTTGGAAAAAACTATAAAAAAGATGGATATGAATTAAAGATAAAAACATGAAAATCTACGCTCTTTTAGATTATGAAACATTAATTAAAAAAGAGTGGACAATAGAGAAATTTATTTCTACATGTAAAGATTTACATGTAGAGATAGTTCAATATCGAGATAAAAAAGGAGACAGGCAAAGAAAGACAAAAAATCTGAGACTTATCAAATCACTTTGTGAAATGAAAGTTTTAATTAATGATGAAGTTGATTTGGTTAAGTATTGTGATGGTTTACATGTAGGACAAGAGGATTTACAAATGATATCTACATGTAATAAAGAAGCAGTAATGAAAATAAGAGAGAAGATAGGAAAGAAAGTTTTGGGAATTTCAACTCATAATAAAGAGGAAATTCTAGAAGCTAATGTTCTTGATATAGATTATATAGGGTTAGGAGCATATAGAGCTACAAGTACTAAAGATGATGCAAGCGTTTTAAAAGAGAGCCTAAGTGAAATGGCAAGACTCTCTTTTAAGCCGGTTGGTGCAATCGGTGGTGTAAGAGTTGACGATGAGATTGATGGTGTTACATACGCTGTTGTAGGAAGTAATTTGTATGAATATTAAAGTCTTTAGCATAGAAAAAAGTGGTGATATTAATATAGATGCATTGAATAAAGAGTTCATTAAAATGATCTCTAAAAATGCTTCTGTAGAAGATGTTGTACTTTTCAACAAGCAAATTTCCAAAGCCCAAACTAAAGGAGCTAAGGAAGCTAAAGAATCATACTCTAAAACCTATGAACCATATCTAAAAGGTTATAATATCGCTTTAGATGTTCAGGGAAAACAATGTGATAGTTTTGAGTTTAGTAAAATTTTTGATAATGAAATAAATATCAATTTTTTTATAGGCGGTGCTTATGGTTTTAATAAAGAGTTTTTAGATAAAACTCAAAAAGTTATAAGTTTAAGCAAATTGACATATGCCCATAAGATAGCTAAAACTGTTCTTTATGAACAGATATACAGAGGGCTTTGTATAAAAAACAACCACCCCTACCATAAATAGTAGGATATTGAAGGAAAAAAGAGCAATGAGAGATAGTGATTTAAAATACTTTGAAGATTTACTTTTGAGCCGTAGAGTACAGATAAAGAAAAATATAGATGACGCTGCAAGAGAGATTGCATCATTAAAAGATGATGAAGTTGGTGATGAAGCAGATCATGCTTCTGTTAGTACAGATCGTATGATAGAACAAGCTATAAGTGCACAACAAACTCGTGAACTTGGTGAAATTGATTTTTCACTTAGTAAGATAAAAAGTACTGGTTATGGTGTATGTGAAATGTGTGAGGAAGACATTAGTTTTCAAAGACTAAAAGTAAAACCTTATGCAAAATACTGTATAGTTTGTAGAGAGATAATAGAAAAACAAAATAAGTAAGGGGCGTAAGATGGGTATAAAACGATATATTCTTTTAACAATAGTTTACATGTTGGCTGTAGGTTTATATGTATTTAGTTTTAATGGAGATATGTATACGTTAAATGTTTATAAGTTTTCACTGGAGCTTCCAGTAGCACTTTGGATTGTTTTACCTACAATATTACTTTTTATTGCTTCAACTACTCATATGATGTATTATAGTTTGAAGGATTTTTGGAAAGATAGAGCACAAAAAAGAGATTTTGAAAATTTTAAAATAGCAGTTAGTGAAAAAGTCATGGGTGAAGATAGTACATTAAAATATAAAACTGAGAGGTTTAAATTTATTGGAAAATGCATGAAAATGATGGAATATAAAGAGATTGAAGACTTCAGTAGTGATGATGAAAAGATAGACTCTAACCGCCAAATTGTTAAAAGCTTGAATGAAGGTAAAATAGAAGAGTTGAAAAAATATAGACTCTCTTCTGAAAACAAGCTAATAGAGCAAAATAGTTTTAATAAGCTAGCAGAAGATTCAAAGTATGCTTCAGTAATACTAAAAGAGTGTAAAGATGAGAGTAGTGAACTTTGTCAGAAAGCTTATTTTGAGTATTTACACTATGCAAGTTTTGAAGAGATAAAAAAAGTAGGCTTTACACCAACTAAAGAGATGTTTAGAGTTTTAATGGAGAGATATCTTGAAGAAGAAGGAACCATAGCTATAAATCTGGATTTAGATTCAATTCAAGACCTTCTAATGCAATTTAAAGCAAACCGTGAAGATTATCTAGAACTTGCTTATGAGATAAAATCTAAATTAGACCCTGATGCTCTTATGGCACTTTTTGAGAAACTTTACAACTCACCAGACCATGCAGCAGCAGCGGATGCTTACTTATATGTTCTTTATGAGCTACAGATGATAGATAATATCAGAGATATATTAGAAAATTCAGATGAAGATGAGTTTGTAAAATGGAAAACAATTCTTTTTCTAAGAGACCACGGCAAAAATGTTGACAGTGGACTTTTTTTAAGAATATAGATTTTGAAGAATATAGATTTTGAAAAGGGCATTCTTGCCCTTGCTCCTCTTGCTGGATATACAGACCTTCCTTTTCGTAGTGTTGTTAAAAAGTTTGGAGCAGACTTGACTTTTTCTGAGATGATAAGTGCAAATGCTCTGCAACATAACTCTAAAAAAACATTTAAAATGTTAGAAAAATCACCACTAGAGACTCCTTATATTGTTCAAATTGCAGGAAGTGATTTGGTAGCTATAAGAGATGCTGTAGAGATACTTAATGATATAGAAGGCATAGATGGGATTGATCTTAATTGTGGTTGTCCTGTGCCTAAAGTTGTATCACAACAATCAGGCTCATCCCTTCTTTTGGACCTGCCTCATTTAGTTAAGATAGTTGACACTATTAAAAAATACTCAAATAAACAGTATACCAGTGCTAAAGTAAGACTTGGATTTAGTGAAAAAATCCCAAAAGAGATTGCAAAAGCGGTGGGTGAGAGTGGAGTTGATTTTATGAGTGTTCATGGCAGAACAAGAGCCGGAGCATATAAAGCACCTGTTGATTATGATGCTATAGCTACTATTAGAGAAAATGTAAATATACCTGTTATTGCTAATGGAGATATAACAAGTTATGAAAAAGCTGTGGAAGTAAAAAAGATAACTGGTTGCAACTCACTTATGATAGGACGTGGTGCAATTGGAAATCCTTGGATATTTTATCAGCTTAAACATGGAGAGAGTTCTGTTGATAGCGCTTTAAAGGCCGAGATTATATTAGAACACTATAACTCAATGGTTGAATTTCATGGAAGCCATGGTGTAAGTATGTTTAGAAAACATCTGCATGTTTATTCTAAAGGATATGAAGAAGCATCAGCTTTTAGAAACAGAATCAATACTATAGTTGATATTGACCAGATGAGAAAAGAGATAAGTCTATTTTTTAGTAACCATCACTAAAACTACTTTTTTTGTGCTTGTCTTTTTTATATTGAGTTTTGTTCTTCTCTTTGTGAAGAAGATTTGCCTCTTTTAAAAGTTTGGCTTGTAACTCTTCTTTTGCTTCATTATTTAAATCTTCTATATGTAAGACACTTAAAACAAGATTTACATAGTTTTCTAAAGCTATAGGATAAGTTGCATTTAGTCTGATTGAGTCTATTTTTTTGAGAATTTCAAAAGTTTTTTTTACCCTTTTTTGAAAGACCTCAAATTCAAATTTAGGATCTTTTAGATAAGAGATATTGCTTCTAACAAATTTCTCTAAACCTCTTACGTATTTTAGTCTGACTTCTTTTTCTTTGATTGTATATTCCATAACTATAGTTTACCAAATAGTTGCATAATAAAAAGAATGTATGGTACAAAAAATAAAGATGTAAAAAACACTAATGCAGTAACATCTATAGGTTTACAATTATATAGTGATGCTAGATTTACATTAGTAACAGCTAGTGGAACTAATAATTCTAGTAGAATGACACCAATTATAAACTCATCTAAATTTAAATTTTTTAGGATAATTATTGAGACTATAGGAATAATGATAAATTTGATAGACCCTACATGAAGAAGTAGTTTTAGATTGAGGCTTTTTAGTTTTACACTATACAAAAACATTCCAAAAATCATAAGCTGTAGAACCATTGCAGCATATGCTCCCATCTCTAATGATTTGAAAATTGAGACATGTATATCTACATGCAATAGATTTAACGTAAGAGCTAAAAGAGCAAACCAGATAAGAGGTAGTTTTATAATATTTAGCAAGGATTCTTTTATACTAAATTGACCTCTTGAATAGAAGTAGACTCCTATAGTATAGATAATAAAAACATTGGCTACATTTATAAGAGAAGTATATATGATAGACTCTTGGCCAAATAGTGCAATGCCTATAGGTATTCCCAAGTTACCAGTATTTCCTATCACACTTGATATTGTGACAATCGAGCGCTCTTTAGCATTATCAAAAAATATTTTTGCAAGCGTAAAACTTACAACTATACAGATGATACTTATTCCCATATATATAAGTGGTGTTTGAAGAAGTTTAGCATCTATACTTTTAGTACTAAGCCCCCAAAAGGTAAGCATTGGTTGTAAAAAGTAGATAGAGATAACAACGAGTGATTTTTCTTGAAGATCATCTTTAAGTTTTGCTTTTGCTAAAAAGCCAAGTAGAATAAAGATATATATTGAAATAACAGAGAGAAATATATCCAATTAAAACTTCCTAATATCTCTCTAGTTTACTTCTATAATCATCTTTTATATCTTCATTTTTTTGTATTTTTAGGTATTCATCTAGTTTTTTTCTATTATCCTCAAAAGCTTTTTCAAAATCAGAATCATCTTTTATATCACCTTTAGAAAATTTTTCTAACAAAACATTAGAGTTTCCTGTCATAACAAGATATTTTTTATCTTGAAATTCAAGTAAAACAACACTATTACTATTGTCTATAGATTTTTGGTGGAGCACATTAACTTCTGCATTGCTGGAGCTATTTTTATTATCTTTAAATAACCAAGAATTCTTAGTTTTTACTTGTTCATTTTTTTTAATAACTCTCTTTTTGAGCCAATATGTAAAGAGTATCATAATAGACAAAAGAAGGATTACACTAAGATATCTTCCATCTACTAAATCTTCACTTGGTTTTGTGTTAATTGGAGTTTTTGATTTTACTTGAGTTGTTTGGTTTATCTGATTTGTCTTAGTACTTGTTATTGGTTTAGTACGAATTCTAAGTCCAAAGCCATCTACTGTTTTTGAAGCTATTACAGCAATAGAGTTTTTACTTTTTAATATAACATTGATACTGTCTTTATTTGGTTCTATTGTTATATTTTGCAATATATTAGAGTTTATGTTTTTTTTGATAAGCTTATCATATGTTAAATCACTAAGAGTTAAAGTAGTTATATTATTTCCTCGTCTTTGAGAGATTTTCCCTTCATAAGGTGAATCAAAAGACAACATTACATCGACTCTATCTGTTCTTTCATAAATATTATGGGTTAGAAGATTTGCACTATTTGCAAATGAAATTAAAAATAAAAGTATAAAAATATTTTTCATTAATTTTCTCTTTTAAAGTATTGAATTACTGTTTTTGAATCTAATATTTCGTTAATACGGATAGCTAAGTTTTTTTCATAAACCATAACTTCACCTTTTCCAAATATTTTGTTATTTACAAATAGCTCAACACTCTCTCCTGCTGGTTTTTCT
>CBDLTN010000092.1:0-10047 GCA_965306065.1 uncultured Sulfurospirillum sp.
GTGTAGGATACAAAGAAAAAATTAAAAAATATTTTCCTAAAAATCCTGTTTGTGAAGCTTGTATATATATATTGTCCAACATAGTAAAACCTGGAAAAATTAAAAAATATGGAGGTGTTTTTCAGCTTATTATCGGCTCTGACGAAGTCCATCCAAAAAAACTTGAAACTATTTATCATATCTTCAACCAAGCAGGTTTAAAAACAAAAATTTCACAAAAAATAGCACTTCAATGCTGGAGAAAATTTCTTTTTATAAGTGCCTTTGCAACTATGACTAGTTTTTACAATGCAAGTATAGGAGAAGTAGTTAAAGAACATGAAAGTGAACTAAGAGAAGTTTTAAAAGAGATAATAGCTTTAGCAAATAAAAAAGGTATACGCCTTACTCAAAACAATCTTGAAGATGCAATAAACCAAGCAAAAAGCAAAATACCATATAACGCAACAACATCTATGCTACTAGATTTTAGAAATAAACACAAAAGTGAAATAGATGCGTTAACTGGCTATGTTTGTATAGAAGGTGATAGACTTGATGCAGAAGCAAAAACTATGAAGTCTCTTTATAAATGGCTTCTTATAAAAGATATTGAAAATACTTAAGCGTTCAATATAATATCTTCAAGCTTATCGAAGCTATCTATTCCTTCTTTTATAAGATTTATATGTTTAAAATCAATCTTCATTTTATCTTTACTGATAAGAGAATCAAAGATAGATACATCTACATCAACATGTTGGTCTAAATAAAGAATTAAAAAATTATCTCCAAAAACTCTTATAACAATACTTTCTTTGTATGTTGTAGAGATTCTATTAGCTATGTCTTGTAAAAACTTATCACCTTGTTTCCATCCATGTTTTTTATTATAGTCTGTAAAATTTACAATGTTTAAATGATAAGCACAAACTGTGTTGTAGTTCTCTTTATGTGTTAATAAAAATTTCAAATAATTTATATTGAAAAAACCAGTTAATTGGTCTCTAAAATAATACGAAAAACGAATATCTTCCGTTACATTTTTTGGCATCTGTGATACATCTTCACTAATACTCTCTTCTACAAAAATCTCTTTTGAAATATCTACAATTTTAGGATTAAATAATGTCCCACGTCCATTTTCAATAATCTCTAAAGCTTCTTTCTTACTCATTGCTTTTCTATAAGCTCTATTTGTTGTCACTGCATCAAAAACATCAGCTATGGATATTATTTGAGATAAAAGAGGTATCTCTTTACCCTTAAGTCCATAAGGATAACCGCTACCATCATATCTTTCATGATGATGCAAAACTATAGAAGCTAAATCATAAAAAGGTTCTCGAGAAAGAAGTTCTGAACCTACTTTTGAGTGAGTCTTTATCAAATCGTATTCTTTTGTAGTCAAAGCTTCTGGTTTTAATAAAAGTGCATCTGGGACTTCTATTTTACCTATATCATGAAGCATTCCTGCTCTATATACAAGGCTTTGTTTCTCTTCGCTAAGATTTAATCTTTGTGCGATGAGTGAAGAGTAGTTTGCTACTCTTTTACTGTGTCCAGCAGTATATCTGTCGCGTCTTTCCATCATGTCCACTAAAGAGTAAATACTGTCTTCATAATTCTTTGTTTTTTCATCAAAGTATTTTCTACTTTTGTATCTTATCCACCAGATAATTAATAAACCTACTAACCAAGTTGATATATATGTAAAAATTAAAAAATAATAATTGCTTAGATTATACTCTTGTAAAGTTTTTATTTTCATACTAATATTCACATTACCAAGTATATCGCCGGCTTTTTTATCATCATGTATATGACACTTAATACAATTATTATCTGCTATTAAAGGTCTCATATAAAAAAGATGCTTTCTATTCTCTTTTGTATACTCTGTATAAAAATCTTTTTTCTCTTTTTGTACTTTCTTAATAACATTAACTATACTCTTATCTAAGTTTAACATGTCATCATTTAAGTAGTTACTTTCCACTTTTATACTAGAGCCTTGCTCTTTTGCCATATTAGATATCAAATCTATAAGTGAAAAATCTGTTCTTAAATCTAAATTTTTATTGTTTTCTCTTGCTTTTAATTTTTGCATATTTTCCCAAGATATAAACTCTTCGGCTTGTTTTGTAGTAGTTTTTGCTTTAGTAATTGTATTTGTATATATATGATTTTGTTCATTGTTTAGCTGATATGTAAAAAACGTATAGGTCATTATTGTCCATATAATAGACAAAAATATAGCTATTTGTTTAAAGAATCTTATTTGCTTAGTAGATGGCATCACTCACACTTATAGTGAATTTTTTTTTACAAAAATGTATTGTATCCAAACCAATCTTAAAATAATCATGCAATGGTAAAATTAATCAAACTATTTTAGAAAAGAGAAAATATTATTTATTTTCTCTTTTCAATAGTTAAAGTGTAATCTCTTTTATATCAGCTATCAGTCTAAACTCTTTGTAGATAGTAGCAATTAAATTTTGTCTATTAGTCTTTATATTTATATCGTCTGCATTTACCATTACGTTGTCAAAGAAGCTGTCTATTTGTGGTTTTAAACCAAAAAGAGCATCTAGTTTATCTTCATAAGTTTTGTAATCTGTTGAAGCACGTTTTTTAAACTCTGTATATAAAACTTTTTCTTCATCAGTTTCAAAAAGTTTATCATTTACATGTAATTCTTTTTCAATATCAATATCTTTAATGATATTTGCAACTCTTTTAAACGTAGAAAATACTTCTTTAAAACCACTACTGTTAGCTATGTTTTTTAATGCTTCTATTTTTAAAGAAAGTTTTACTATATCTCTTTCTCCACTACTTATAACAGACTTTATAACTGATGGATTAGCATCAAAGAATTGATTGATTCTTTCTAAGAAAAAGTTCTCTATATTTTGTATGTCAAAACTAGCATATCCACTACTTAGGTTTTTTAAATCCTCTTTTATATCAAATGACAAGTTTTGATCTAAAACTATCTTTATGATACCATTGACTGCACGACGCAGAGCAAATGGGTCTTTTGTTCCTGTTGGAATCTTACCTATACTAAATAACGCTAATAAAGAGTCAAGTTTATTTGAAAGTGCGATTAATGAGCTACACAAATTACTTGGTAATTCACTATCTTCACTTTTTGGTAAATACTGCTCTTTTAGAGCAAGACTTACTAACTCATCTTCCCCAGCAGCTTTTGCATAATAATATCCCATAAGGCCTTGAAGCTCTGTAAACTCATAAACCATTTCACTAAGAAGATCAGCTTTACTCATCATAATAGCACGATTAAGAATGCTACTTATCTCTTTTTTACTTTTATCTGATATCTCATTTGTAAGATTTTTTTCATACTTCTGTTCTAAGTAATCAACCACAGATTTTTCTCTAATAACTTTATCAAAAACTGAACCAAGACCATCTAAATAAACCACATCTTTTAAACCTGAAAAACTTAATCCATCTCTTAGGTCATTATCATAAAAAAACAATCCATCACTAAGTCTTGCACGAAGTACTTTTTCATTTCCTTTTACTATCAAATTATAATCATCACTAATAGCATTTGAAACTACTATAAATTTATTTGTTACTTTTCCATCTTTAAAAACAGGAAAATATCTCTGATGTTCTTTCATAGAGGTAATTATAACCTCAGGAGGTAATCTTAAAAACTCTTCGTCAAAACTTCCAATCAGAGCTTTAGGATATTCTGTTATAGCAACTATTTCTGCAAGTAAGTCTTTATCAACTTCAATAGTAATATTATTGTCTTTTTCTATTGTTTTAAATTGATCTAAAACCATCTCTTCACGTTTACTTTGATATAAAACAACTCCACCATCTTCAAGTTTTTTGAAATAATCACCCGCAAAATCATAGGCAAAAGGCTCATAAGATATAGTACGATGAGGGTATGAAAAGTATTTTGATTCTACATTGTAAACTTTAAAAGGAACATGCTCATCACCAAGCATAGCTCCAATCCATCTAATAGGACGAATAAAACTTTTGTCATAACTTCCCCATCTCATAGACTTTCCAAAGTTAAGTTTTGAGATAAACTCTTCGATCATATTGCCTATAAGAGACTTTGAAGCTTCTCCTTTAATCTCTTTTTTGAAATAAAGAACTTCTTTACCATTTTTAGTTGAACGTCCAATTTCATCCAAACTTACTCCACATTTTTTTGCAAAACCGTTTGCCGCAGGAGTTGGTTCTCCATCTTTATATGCAACTGCTACTGGTGCTCCAAAAAACTCTTCTTCTCTATTTGCTTGTGAAGTGGAAAATTCACTATGCCATAAAACTAATCTTCTTGGAGTATAGTAAAACTCAAATTCACAGCCAAGTGCATTAGCTTCAAGAATATCAAGCCATTTTTTCTCTATATTTGGTAACTCTTTCAAAAATGGAACTGCTGGAAGTTCCTCAACACCTATCTCTATCAATAGTGGTTTGATCATAAAAAAACCTTATTACGTATTTAATTGCTTATTTTATCCAAGCACGAGTTAAAATCCAATAAAACAATCTCTTTTTTACCTTTATACTTCGTTACTTGTTTTACATGCAAAGAGTAAATTTCTCCTACTTCAAAGCTACAATCAGGTCTGTATATAAAAATTTTATCCCTTCTTTTATCCTCAATCAAAACACCATACTTGTTTTTGTTAATAACCATAACATCTTTTATTAGATAATTTACTCTACCATTATGTTTTAATAGATTTTTTAATTCTATCTCTTTAGGAAAAGTTTTTTTGAGTTTTTTTGTAGTAAATATCGCTGAAATTGCAAAATGATCGCTATATCCATAACCAAGATGTTTACCTTTACCTTTATCTGAAATTTTCCATCTATTTGCATTACCATATTTATCTATTGCATAATCAAATCGGTTGACATTAAATGAGCCTTCGATGTATCTTCTATACATAGATTTCGAGACTATTATATGATCTATAGCATTTCTGATTTTATAAAATTTATAAGAGTACCTGTCATTATACGGGGTATCAAACCAAAGATTTTGATTATCTTTTGATACTAACTCTACCTCTGTTCCCCAACCTTTTTTATTTTTATTTAACGGAGAGTTAAAATCTCCTAAAAGGATATAATTTTTCTCTTTTTCATAAAGAGATTTTAGTTTTTTTGCAAATTTTATACGAGTTTTTACAGGGTGTTTATATGAAGGCCAATGATTCATAAAAATGTTTACATGTAAACCCTCAATGTTTACAACAACTTTATGAATAGGTCTAAATCGTTTTAATATAGTATATGAGTTGTGCTCTTTTATAGGGTATCTTGAGAGTAAAACTATATCAAGCCCTCTGTTTTTAAAAGAGCTGTATATATAAGGATATTTTTTCTCTCCAAGAGCAAGATTGAGTCTTTTAAGTACTTCTTTATTCTCTACCTCTTGAAGAGAGATTATATCTGCATTTATATCTTTTATTATACGTGCTATATTTTTAATTTTAATTCTAAGCATCTTTTCATTCCAACCACTCTTGGAGTTTGGAACATATTCATGATACTCATAACCACTTTTTTTTGTATCAAATAGATTCTCTACATTAAAAGAAGCTATGCTAAATTGTTTTGCATAAACAATTATAGGGATAAAAAAAAGTGCTAAAAACTTCATCATGCCATTGGTAAAAATTCTCTCTCTTTATCACAATAGTATTCTAATTCACCAGTTTTTATTTTATAATACCAACCTCTTATAGAAAGTTTTCCATCGTCTACTCTGTTCTTTACTTCTGGGTAAGATAAAATATTTTTCATTTGAAAAAGTATAGATACCTTTTCTGTAACAACTAGTTTTTCTTTTTGGCTTGCATCTTTTTCTATACTGTTTTCTACATGTTGTTTTGCTTCAATCCCTAAATCTAACCATTTCTTTACATGTAAAAGATTTACATTTTGAATATCTTTATAAAGACTTTCAATAGCTCCACAATTAGAGTGTCCACATATGATAATATCAGTTACTTTTAAAACATGAACAGCATACTCTATTCCTGCTGCAGTTGCATGATAATCATTGTCAGGTGAAAAAGGAGGAACAAAATTACCTATATTTCTAAGAACAAAAAGATCACCAGGATCTGAATTAGTAATAAGGACTGGATCAACTCTAGAGTCACTACAAGCTATAAAAAGTACTTTTGGCTTTTGACCATTTTTTACTAAATCTATAAACTTGTTTTCATACTTTTTAAACTTTTTATCTTTAAAACTTCCATAACCATCTATCAAATCTTGTACTTGCATAATTTCACCTAGTTAAAAATTTTAGAATTATAGTACAAAATTCATAAAAAAAACGTTACGTCAATACCTAAGTTTATTTTTTTAACTTACACTGTGCAGGATTTAAAGAGTATCCCATACCCTTTACAATTAAAATTGCGCTTTCAGGAACTTTTTTACGCAACCTTTTAACAAGAGCTCTGATGTTAATAAGTGTAGTTGGTTCTCCCTCCCAAACATACTCTTCAATCTCTTCAAAACTAACAACTCTATGTATATCTTGCGTAAAAAGTTCAAGAAACAATATCTCTTTTTTAGTCAATTTTATTTGTTTATCTGGAGTAGCTAAATAGTGACTACTATAGTCATAAATATAAGAATTCCCCAAATCTAATGTTTTAAGTTCATTATTACAAAGCTTTTTAACTTTTTGAACTAACTCGTACATAAAAAAAGGCTTTTTCAGATAGTCATCACAACCGACTTCATAAGAAGTTTGAATCTTATTCAACTCCTGATTTGCACTTATTATGATGACTGGAATTTTAGTGTGGTACATTCTGATTGTCTCTAAAATTGAAATGCCATCAAGTGAAGGAACATTGATATCTAAAATAAAACATTGATACCCGTTACCTAAAACTTCTAATGCATCTTCACCATCGAAGAACATATCTACCTTATATCTCTCTTTTTCCAATGAACTTGCTATTAGTTTACATAAACGTTCATTATCTTCTAAAACTAAAATTTTTATAACTTTACTCCACTATATCTTAATCTACCCTATTGGCTAAATTTACAAGGCTTGTTGCTAAAACCTTTGTTGCTTTATACACATCATCCATATTTACTTCTTCTGCAACATTATGACTAATTCCTTCTTTACAAGGGATAAAAATCATTCCTGTATATTTTGAAACTTTTACCATATGCATAGCATCATGCCCTGCTCCACTCGGAAGTCTCATTGATTTTATACCTAAGTTATTTGATTCTTCTTCAATTACTTCAATAATTTCTTTGTTTAAAGTTGTTGGATAATCTTTAGAAATCTCTTTTAGCTCATAAGATAAATTATCTTCTTTTACTGTATCATCAATTAATTTTCTAATCAAGTCGCTTGCTTTAATAAGATTGTCTTTATTAATGTCTCTAATATCAATACCTAGAGTTACTTTTCCAGGAATTACATTTAAAACACCAGGAATTGCATTTGCAAAACCGACAGTTGCCACTACTGTATCTCCAGCTTTATTTGATGCTATTTCTTCTACTCCAATAGTTATTTTACTAGCACAGACTAAAGCATCTTTTCTCATACTCATAGGAGTTGCTCCTGAATGATCAGCACGTCCTGTAATTGTTAATTCATATCTAATAGGTGAAGCAATTCCAGTAACAATTCCTACAGGAATCTCTTTATTTTCTAAAACAGGCCCTTGTTCAATGTGTAATTCAATGTAACTGTAAAATTCGTCTTTTTTTAGTTTTGCACTCTCTAAGTTATCAACATCACAGCCAAAATCTTTTGCTGCTTCATATATACTAATGTTATTTTTATCTTTTAACTCTTTTATTTTTTCTAAATCAAGTTTTCCTGTTATTACTTTACTTCCCATAGTAGCCATGTTAAATCTACTTGATTCTTCACAAGAAAATATTATTAATTCTAGTGGTCTTTTATGAGCTATATTGTTTTCTTTTATTGAACGAATTGCTTCAAGAGCACACATGACCCCTAATGTACCATCATAATAACCACCTAAAGGAACACTATCAAGATGAGAACCAGATGTTACAGATGTTAAATCCTCTGTTCCATTTATCTTTCCAAAAATATTTCCAACAGCATCTTCTCTAATTTCCATTCCGATATCAACCATTAGAGCTTTTACATAATCTCTTGCTTCTTTTTCTTCTACTGAATAAGCCAATCTAGTAATACCTCTATCTGGTAACTTACCAAACTTGCTTACTTCAACAATTTCTTTTTCTAATCTTTCTAAATTAATCATTTTACAATCCATTTCCATCATTTAATTTAACTGCATATATAAATATATGCAGTTAATATATAGTTAAATATAATTTTTAAAGAGCTAACATAATATAAGTTGTAGCTAATCCTAAAATCATTCCTACTGATGTTCTTTTAACAACATCTATAGTAGTTACTTTTGCAAATCCTGCACAAACAATAACAGCACCTGCTAAAGGAGACATTGTTCTTCCTAGTGCACCACTAATTGCAGCTAAAGAACCCATGTTTTCTATACTCATTCCTAAACTTACTGCATGAGGTGTAACTGCTTCATTAAATGCAAACGCAGCAGCATCTCCAGAACCTGTTACTACAGCAAGTAAAAAAGGTCCAGCAGTTGCGCCAATACCAGCTAAGCTTGGATTTGCAATTAAGAATTGAATGAAAGCATCAACAGCACCTAGTGCTTTTAATCCTGAAACAAAAACTGTAGCAGTTATAATGATACCTAATATGTTAGCATAAGCCCCACCCATACCGTCAAAAAATTTCTTTGAAACTTCAGAAGGATTTACTCTTGTAACAATTACAGCTATAAATACACCTATAATCATCGCTTGTGCAACACCCATTTTTAGCTCAGGAACAACTCCTGTAAAACCTAAGATTAGGATTATTAAAGGTATAACATTAACAAAAGCAAATAATGGATTTACTTTAAAATTTGTATCAATTTTAAAATCTGCATCGTCACTTACATAACCTTTATGCTCTTTTAAATAAACCGCTAGAAGACCTAGTGCCACAGCTGCAACAACAACACTTGCAATTACAGCAAATTTATGATTGTTAAGAACTTCTAAAACACTTATATCTGCTAATTTTGCAATAAAAGGGTTATGAGATAAACCAGGACTTAACATACTACCATATGTTCCACTAAATACTGCAGCTGCTGCCATTACTGGTCTAACTCCTGAATATATTAAAAGTGGAATAAAGATACTACCAACTGCTGCTGCACATCCTGCTGCTGAAGGTAAAGCAATATTAATTGCAAAAGTTAAAAGTGTTGCTACTGGAATTAAAAAGATACCCGTTCTTTTTAAAACACCAGCTAACATCCCAATTAGATGTTTATCACAACCTGTAATCTTCATAACAGCTGCAAAACCTAAAACTGAACATATCGATTGAATCAATCCTCCTGTTGTCATTCTCTTAGCAAATGAATCAAAAGCAAGCATAGGTTCCAATGCCACCAATGCCATAAATACACCCGCTACCAAAAGCACTAATTTGGTATCATATTTTTTAATTAAAAAATATACTACCCCACAAATAGTTAAAAGTGCAATTAAAATTTTAAATGCCTCCATAATCTCTCCTTTTATGTTGTTTACGAAATAAAATTAATATTTTATCTCGTTTGGAAAAATTATATATTTGCAAAATGACCTGTATGTGACGTTTTATCTTTTTTTTTTATGAGATACTTTATAATTGGGAGTATAAAAAAGATTTAAGTAAAATGTAAATTATTAAAAGAGGTAATTATTGATTTTACTACCTCTTTGGTTTATATTATTATGTTCTAAAAGACTCCAATTTATCATTTAATGATTCAGTCATTTTACTTAGATGCTCTGCTGCACTTGCTATCTCTTCAACACTTCTTGCATTTTGTGTTGATAAATCATTAATTTGAGTTACATTTTGAGTTACTTTTCCAATATCCTCTCCTGTTTGGATATAACTTGTTACTGTCTTATCTGCCATTGTTGTAGCTTCTCCCA
>CBDLTN010000093.1:0-9571 GCA_965306065.1 uncultured Sulfurospirillum sp.
CACTGCTCCTAAAAATACTCTTGCAGAGGTTATCTCCAATGCAGGACTATCTCAGCTTCATACTGCTGAAACAGAAAAGTATGCTCACGTAACTTTTTTTCTAAATGGTGGTATAGAAGAACCATATGCAAATGAGAGCAGAGTCTTGGTTCCAAGTCCTAAAGTTCAAACATATGATATGAAACCAGAAATGAGTGCCAAAGAAGTTGGTGATGAGGTTTTAAGAGCTATGAGAAGCAAATATGATTTCATAGTTGTAAATTTTGCTAATGGAGATATGGTTGGACATGCTGGTGATTTTGAAGCATCGATAAAAGCAGTCGAAGCTGTGGATGAGCAGTTAGGGCGTATATACGGTGCAAAAAGTGAATACAATATTGTTCAGATAAGTGATCATGGAAATTGTGAAGAGATGGTTGACAGTGATGGAAATAGGTTGACAAATCATACGACATATGATGTTTTTTGTTTTGTTGATTCTGTTGGAATAAAAAAAGTCAAAGATGGAGGGCTAAACAATATAGCCCCGACTGTATTAAAACTCATGGGAATTAAAATCCCAGATGAGATGGATGAAAGCCTGATTTAAAGTTCTAGGCTTAGCCTTAGCTTTAGTAGAGTGTGAATTTTTAAGGAATTTACTTTCTTAAAAAGATGATAATAAAATAAAAAGGATAAAAATGAAATTTACAGGAAAAAATGTACTAATAACAGGTGCAGCAAGTGGAATAGGAAAACAGTTGTCTATAACTTTAGCTAGTTATGGTTTAAAGGTATGGATAAATTACCGTTCGCGTCCTGAAGCTGCAGATGCAATAAAAGCACAGATAGAACAAGAGGGTGGTGAAGCTGCTGTTATCGGTTTTGATGTTGCAGATGAAGAGGCTTTTGTAGAAGGTATTAAGACTATTATTTCTAGTGATGGAGAACTCTCTTATCTTGTAAATAATGCTGGAATAACAAATGATAAACTTGCAATAAGAATGAAAAAAGAGGATTTTTCAAGTGTTCTTGATATAAATCTTACATCAGCATTTATTGGTTGTAGAGAAGTTCTGAAAGCTATGAGTAAAAAACGCTTTGGGGCTGTTGTAAATATAGCTTCTATTGTGGGAGAAACTGGAAATGCTGGACAAGTTAACTATAGCGCAAGTAAAGGTGGACTTATTGCTATGACTAAAAGTTTTGCACAAGAAGGAAGTGCAAGAGGAATTAGATTTAACGCGGTAACACCTGGTTTTATTGCAACTGAAATGACAGATAAGCTTAGTGATGATATTAAAGATAGTTATACATCAAAGATACCTCTTAAAAGATTTGGAGATCCAGAAGATATAGCTCAGTCGGTAGCATTTTTACTAAGTGATAGCTCAGCATATATCACAGGAGAAGTATTAAAAGTTAACGGTGGAATGTACATGTAGTTTGACTATCAAACTACTTTTAAAGATAATTTAGATAAAATAACAAAAATTTTTAAATGAAGGAGCTGTAATGGCACTATTAGATGATGTAAAAGAAGTAGTTGTAGAGCAACTAAATGTTAACCCTGATGAGATAAAAGAAGAGTCAAAATTTGTTGAAGATTTAGGTGCAGATTCATTGGACGTAGTTGAGTTAGTAATGGCATTAGAAGAGAAGTTTGATATTGAAATTCCTGATGCAGATGCTGAAAAAATCGCTACAGTTGGCGATGCAATCAAATACGTAGAAGATCACCAGTAAGTAAAATTTCCCCTTTTGGGGAATTTACTTTATTTGTTAAAAAAGCTAAGGAGAAAATTTGAAAAGAGTAGTAGTTACTGGAATTGGAATGATAAATTCGTTAGGCTTAGATAAAGAAAGTTCTTTTAAGGCCATAGTAGATGGACAGTGTGGCATTAAAAGCATTTCCTTGTTTGATACAGAACAATATTCTGTAAAAATAGCAGGCGAGATTGAAGATTTTGACCCAACAACAGTAATGAATCCTAAAGATGTAAAAAAAGCTGATAGATTTATTCAACTTGGAATGGTAGCTGCAAAAGAAGCAATGGAAGATGCAAAGTTTGATTCATTTGATAGTGAACGATTTGGTATAAGTTCGGCATCTGGCATTGGAGGACTTCCAACCATTGAAAAAAACTCAGTTATAGCTAACACTAGAGGACCAAGAAGAATATCTCCATTTTTTATCCCATCTGCACTAATCAATATGCTTGGTGGTATGGTTTCAATAGAGCATGGCGTAAAAGGGCCTAATCTATCTTCTGTAACAGCTTGTGCTGCAGGAACTCATGCAATTGGTGAAGCTGTTAAAACTATGGTTTTAGGTGGAGCTGATAAGATGTTAGTAGTTGGTGCAGAATCAGCTATAACGGGAGCTGGAATTGGTGGTTTTGCTGCTATGAAAGCACTTTCAACAAGAAACGAAGAACCTACAAAAGCTTCACGTCCATTTGATAAAGACAGAGATGGTTTTGTTATGGGTGAGGGTGCTGGCGCATTGGTACTTGAAGTTTATGAGGATGCAGTAGAACGTGGTGCAACTATATACGGAGAGGTTGTAGGTTTTGGAGAGAGCGGAGATGCTCATCACATAACAACACCGACACTTGACGGTCCTTTAAGAGCAATGAAAGCTGCACTTAATATGGCAGGAGATGTAAAAGTAGATTACATCAATGCTCATGGAACAAGTACTCCTGCAAATGACAAAAATGAAACAGCAGCTATAAAAGAGGCATTTTGTGAAAATGCTCCTTTAGTTAGTTCCATAAAAGGTCAAATTGGTCATTGTCTAGGAGCTGCAGGAGCTATAGAAGCAGTGGTATCATTAATGGCTATGAGAGATGGTGTATTACCACCAACTATTAATCAAGAAAACAGTGATGATGACTGTGATTTAGACTATATTCCAAATAGTGCAAGAAAAGCAGAGTTAAACTGTGTTATGAGTAATTCTTTTGGCTTTGGTGGAACTAATGGTTCAGTTATATTCAAAAAAGTAAACTAAGGTAATTTTGTGGCAACATATTTAGATTTTGAAAATAGTATAAAACAGATTGATGAAGATATTGCATCTGCACGTATAAAAGCAGATACTGATGCTGTTGAGATTTTAGAAAAACAACTTGAAAAAGAGATTTCTAAAACTTATAAAAATCTAAGTGATTATCAGAAACTACAACTTGCTCGTCACCCAGATCGTCCTTATGCTATAGACTACATAAGGCTACTTCTCAAAGATAGTTACGAACTTCATGGAGATCGTGCATTTAGAGATGACTTGGCTATTGTTTGTTATATAGGATATATAGCAGAAAGAAAAGTCATGGTTATTGGTGAGCAAAAAGGCCGAGGTACTAAAAATAAACTCAAGAGAAACTTTGGCATGCCAAATCCTGAAGGTTATAGAAAAGCACTTCGTATGGCTAAAATGGCAGAGAAATTTGATATACCAATTCTGTTTTTGGTTGACACTCCAGGTGCATATCCTGGAATTGGTGCTGAAGAGAGAGGACAGAGTGAAGCAATAGCAAGAAACCTTTATGAACTTAGTAAACTAAACACTAAGAGTGTTTCAGTTGTTATAGGAGAAGGTGGAAGTGGTGGAGCTTTGGCCATTGGTGTAGCTGATAGAGTAGCGATGATGAGATATTCTGTATTTTCAGTAATCTCACCGGAAGGTTGTGCTGCAATTCTTTGGAATGATCCTTCTAAGCAAGAGAGTGCAACAAAAGCTATGAAAATAACAGCTGAAGATTTACATGAACTTGATTTAGTTAATGATGTAATAGAAGAACCTATAACAGGAGCTCATAGAGATAAATTAGCTGCTGCCCAAGCTTTAGGAGATTATTTTATAGAATCTCTTGATGAGATGGATAAGTTAACTAATGAAGATAGAATGAATAAAAGATATGAAAGAATTTGCTCTATGGGAGCATTTAGCGAATAAAAAAATAAGAGGGAGAGTTTCCCTCTTAAACTACTACTACCAACCTCTTATAATATTATGACAGTCAGTACAAGCTTTTACTACATTAATAAATGCATCTTGTGCTTTACGAATATCTTTTAATTCTACATAGGTTTTAAGTTCAGTAATAGAATTATCTACACGATTAGAAGTAATCAGTGCAATATTTTCCATCTGTTGTTTACCTTTTGGTAAGATTGATTTAATAACTTTTCTATCATGATAGACAGTATTTTCTTTCATAATTTGATCAGCACCATATTTTACTAAATCAAAATTATTGTAAAGAAAACCTTTTTGTATGTTGTTAAGCCCACTCTCCATACCTATCATAGTTCTTGCATTTAATTCTGCAGGAGTTTCTGCAAAACTGATTGTGCAAAGAATAGCCAATGACAATAAAATGTTTTTTAATTTCATAGTAAATCTCCTTTTTATAAAGTTTAGTGGGGTATAAATATACCCCATTTTTTAATGAACTTCTCTCCAAATTTTAACTTTCCAAAGATAAGCTAATATAGTAAAGATAAACATAAAACCTATAACTTTCATTCCTAATGAATCACGCTCACCTTTTTTTCTATCACCCGTATTTTCCATAAAGTTTACTACTTGTTCTTGAGCGTCTTTAGTTAGACCAACTCTAGGCATTGCAGTACCTTTTAAATGTTTTTGAGGGTTGTTGATAAACGTTTCAAGATAACTTCTTCCTTTTGCTCTTATCATCATAGATAAGTCAGGAGGCATATTACCCATATACTTAGATAGTAATGCAGAATCGCTATTACTGAATCTATTAGCATATTTCATATCATGACATCTTTGACAAGCATCTTCAAATACTTCTTCATCTTTTAAAGATTTTGGTGCAATTGACTGAAGATAAGCAACAATATCAGCTATCTCTTGGTCTATATCACCACCCAAACCGTAAAATTGAGTCATTGGGTGAAGTTGTGTCTCATTAAATTTATGCTCAACTTTTAGTGCAACTGTCGGATTTTTTATAATTGCAGCTAAGAAGTTACTATCATAAATAAGACCAGATGAACTTAAATCAGGAGGAACTACACCAAATGAAGCTGATGCAGTTGCATCATCCATAGGGTTTGGCATACCAGCTGCTTTTAATCCATGACAACTTATACATCCTGCATTCATAAAGTTTTCAGCACCTTTTGTTGCATCTCCAGTTTTTGTTTGCTTTGGAAGATCTTTAAATTCGTAATCAGCCGGAGCAACATGAGGATGCATTTGTGAGTGAGCAAAAGGCTCAACTCCAACATATACTACTAGTGTAAAAAATACAACTACTGCAAGTACTTTTAATTCTCTCATTTTGCACCTCCCGCATCTTTTTTAGTTATGAAAGGAAGAGCTACAAACAATAGTATAAAAGTGATAGCTGCGATAAATCCAATATAAGTATTAACTCCTATAGGAGGTAATTTTCCATAAACAGTAAGTACAATCATATCTATTAGTAGTATCCAGAACCAAATCTTAAAAAGAGGACGTTTATGAGCCGGAAGAACTCTAGGGTCACGATCTAAGAAAGGGAATACCATAAATATAACGTTTGCAAAACCAAATGCAACTAAACCTATATCCATTGCTGTCATAGGACCAACATCAAAGAAGAATCCTCTAAGAACTTCATAACTCCATAAGAAATACCATTCAGGATAAATATGAGCTGGTGTTTTCATAGCATTTGCTGGTTCAAAGTTAATTGGATCCATTGCAAAATTAAAATGATAAAAAGTTAGGTAAAAGAAAACTATCATAGCCATACCTACAACAAAGAAGTCTTTAGATAAAAAGACAGGCCAAAAAGGAACTACTTTTGACTCTTTTTTGTTGCCAGCTAAGTATTTTTCTGACTCTGCATCAAAATCTATATCTTCACCCTCTTGATTGTTTACATGAGGTATTCTTAAAGAGTAAAAGTGAACTGCAATTAGCATTATAATTACTAAAGGAAGTAAAAATACATGAAGCATAAAAAATCTTGTTAGAGTTGAGTCAGCAACAGTAAAGTCACCACGAATCCATACTACAAGAGCATCACCAATAAAAGGGATACCACCAAATAGGTTAGTAATAACCTGAGCGGCCCAATAACTCATTTGTCCCCAAGGTAGCATATATCCACTAAATGCTTCAGCTGAGAACATACCAAAAAGAGCCATTCCCGTTAGCCAAATCATCTCACGACCTTTTTTGTAAGAGCCGTAGTATATACCTGTAAACATATGTATATAGATAACTAAAAATATCATTGAAGCTGCAACACCGTGCATATGTCTCCATAACCATCCATACTCAACTTCTTGCATAATAGTGTAGTTTACACTGTCAAATGCTAGATTTACATCTGGTTTGTAGTACATTAAAAGAAAAATTCCAGTAATTATAAGAATTTTAAATAAAACTACTAAAACAACACCCATTGCCCATAAAAAGTTGATGTTTTTTGGAATCCAATATTCTGTCATCATTACTTTTGCTAGTTTTTTTGTTGCTAAACGTTGGTCAAACCAATCACCAATGCCATTAGCTTTTGTTATTTCTGCCATGTTTTACCCCTACGCTTTAGCTGCTAGTTTTTTGTATTCTGGGCCTTCTTCACCCAAAACAAGCTTTGTTCCATCAATCTTAAATGGAGGTATATCCATAGGACGCGGAGGAGGACCGAAAGTTTGTACACCACTTTCATCAAATTCACCACCATGACAAGCACATTTAAATTGCTTTGTTGATGGAGCCCAAGTAGGTATACACCCAAGGTGTGTACAGAGTGCAACTATCACAGTATAGTTAGCATTACCTACTACAATATCTCTATTCTCATTTTTCTTCATATCCGCCGTTTTTTTCAAGACAAAAATCGGCTTACCTCTCCATTGTGTTGTCATTAGTTCACCATCTTGCAATGGTGATAGGTCGACTGTGGTAAATCCAGCGGCTTGTACACTTGGAAGTGGATCCCAAGTTTTCTTCATTGCTCCTAGTGATATCACACCACCAACAGCAGCAACGCCACCAAAAGCCATGCCAAGAAAGTCTCTTCTACTTTGCTTAACTGCCATTCTTATTCCTTTCATGTAGTTTGATTTATTCTATCCGAATTGTCCAAAGAAAACGCTTGACCTGAGTCAAATGTAACTTTAAAGTCATTATTTTAACATAAAAATGTTACATTGTTTCTCGGGGTTTTATTCTAGCAAAAAAAAGTGCCAAAAAAGTGTCAACATTTAGATAAAATTATATTATATTATCTAGCTCTTTTGGGTCGCTAAAAATCATATGTTGAACTTTATTTTTTCTTCTGACTCATTTTAATATATATGTGCAGTATATCAATAGCTGCAGGAGTCATACCAGAAATCTCACTAGCTGCAAAAAGTGTAGGTGGCGTAAACTTTTGTAGTTTTTCAACTACTTCATTACTTAATCCAGAAATACTACTAAAATCCATCATAGGTGGGATTTTAACGTTTAACATCTCTTTCATTTTATCAATCTGTTCTTTTTGTTTTTCAATATAGTTTTTATATTTTGCTTCTATTAGAATCTGTTCTTTTGCTTCTGGAGTAAAGCTCTTAATCATATCTGATAATCGTTCTAGTTTTTCAATGTCAAAAGTTTTTCTTGCAACTATTTTTTGTAAAGACATTTTATCTACAATTTTATCTTCACCAATCTCTTTTAAAAATGCTATATTATCTTTTGAAGGGGTTAAAAAAGTCTCTTCTAGATACTCTAAACCCATGTCAAGCTGTTCCTTTTTTAATACCACTTTTGCATGAGTTTGCTCATCTATAAGTCCTAGTTTATATCCATAAGGAGTTAATCTAAGATCAGCATTATCTTCTCTAAGAAGTAGACGATACTCAGCACGACTTGTAAACATACGATATGGTTCTTTTGTACCTTTTGTGACTAAATCATCAATTAAAACACCAATATATGCTTCATCACGTCTTAGTATAAAAGGTTCTTCATCATTAAGACTTAATACAGCATTTATCCCAGCCATAAGTCCTTGTGCAGCTGCTTCTTCATAACCTGTGGTTCCATTTATTTGACCTGCACAGTATAGCCCATTTACTTTTTTTGTTTCTAATGTATGAGTAAGCTCTGTAGGGTTTACATAATCATACTCGATTGCATATCCATATCTTACTATTTTTGCATTTTCAAAACCGACAATTGAGTGAAGCATATCTAGTTGTGCTTCTGGAGGTAGAGATGTTGAAAGACCGTTAACATAATATTCAGTAGCTTCAAGTGTTTGAGGTTCCACAAAAAGATGGTGTCTATCTTTATCTCTAAATCTATTTATTTTATCTTCGATACTAGGACAATATCTAGGACCAGTTCCTTCTATTTGTCCAGTAAACAGGGGTGCTCTATGGAAATTATCTTCTATTATTTGATGCGTACTTTCATTTGTGTATGTTATATAACAAGGAAGTTGTTTTGGGTTGAAATTTTCTCTATCAGTTCTAAAACTAAATGGTATAGGCTCATTGTCTCCAGGTTGCATTTCCATTTTTGTAAAATCTATACTTTTTGCATCTATTCTTGCACATGTACCAGTTTTTAACCTTCCCATATCAAGCCCCAAAGAGCGCATTGAGTCTGAGAGATTATTAGCTGAAAACTCTCCTACACGACCTGCTTCTTGTTTATTCTCGCCTATATGAATAAGACCTTTTAAAAATGTTCCTGTTGTTAGTATGACTTTTTTTGCATGGTAATGATTTTTTAAATGTGTAATTACTCCTGTAACTTCACCATCTTTTGTAATTATCTCTTCTGCAATTTCTTGAGCAACATCTAAGTTATCACTATTTAGCACTAAGTTTCTCATATAGACTCTATATTTATCCATATCTATTTGAGCACGACTTCCTCTTACTGCTGGTCCTTTTGATTGGTTTAGGATTCTATACTGAATTCCATTTATATCAGTAGCAAGTCCCATTTGACCACCAAGAGCATCTAATTCTTTTACTAAATGACCTTTTGCAAGTCCACCAACTGCAGGGTTACAGCTAGTAGCTCCTATTTGTTCTGCTAGTATAGTTACGAGTAGTGTTTTTTTATCGCTTCTTGCACATGTTAAAGCTGCCTCTATGCCAGCATGTCCGCCACCTACTACAATAACATCATATTTCATAAAATTCCTTAAAACTGTTCTAAGAGCATTATACTATTAATTTGCTGTAAATATGGTTTGTTTAGAAGAAAGTGGAAAATATAAGTGTTAATGATTTTAATATCCCTTGGCATAAGGGATATTAAAACATATAAATACTAAGTTCTAAACTTAGCAAGTACGTTATTTAACTCTTCAGTAAGGGTATTAAGATGAATCGCTGCACCGCTTATCTCTTCAATACTATTTGCATTTGAGGAAGAATTTTTGGCGGCATGTTCAATTTTCTGAACTATTACATCAATATTGTTTCCTGTTGATATATAATCTTGAACAGTTTTTTCACTTGAAGCAGTTGCACTATTCATAATAATAGAAGTTTCATTGATGTCAGTTTCAACTAAAGTTGCAGACTCAATGAGTTTTTCCATCTCTTTTGAATT
>CBDLTN010000094.1:0-9552 GCA_965306065.1 uncultured Sulfurospirillum sp.
GGTTTATATATGTCAAAAAATATAATTGAACGAAATATGAATGGATTTATAAATGTTAAAAACATAAATGATGGTGCTTGTTTCATAGTTAAAGTTGGTAAAAACAAAAAACTAATACAATAAATCTTAATTTCTTAAAACGTGTTAACTAAAACTCCTATTTAAGGTACGAAACAGATTAAAAAATAATTATAAAAATTTTCAAAAAAGCTTGGGAATCGTATCTTTTTTTTGCTACAATTTGCCTAATTAACTCACAAGGAGAATTATTGATGTCATTTATAGAACAATATAATAATGAAGTAGAAGTTAGAGCTAAAGATAGTGTACCTGCACTTCCTTTGGATGCTAAAAAAACAGCACAAGTAGTAGAACTACTTAAAAGTGGTGATGAGGATCAAGAGTTTTTACTAAACTTACTTGAAAATAGAGTGCCACCTGGTGTTGATGATGCAGCTTATGTTAAAGCAGCTTTCTTAAATGATATATCAAAAGGCAATGTTACATGTAATGTAATTAAACCTATTAAGGCTATTGAAATATTAGGTACTATGCTAGGTGGTTATAATGTAAAACCCTTAGTTGATGGACTTAGTAATAATAATTCTGAAATAGCACAAGCAGCTTGTAATGCTCTTAAGCATATAGTTCTTGTATATGATGCATTTAATGATGTGGAGATTTTATCTAAAACTAACTCTTATGCAAAAGAAGTTTTAGAATCTTGGGCAAATGCAGAATGGTTTACATCTAAACCTGCTCTTGCAGAAAAAATTACAGTTGCAGTTTTAAAAGTTCCTGGTGAAACTAATACAGATGATTTAAGTCCTGCTAGTGAGGCATTTACCAGAAGTGATATACCTTTACATGCAAATGCTATGCTTGTTAAAAGACTTCCGGGCTCAATTGAAAAAATCAAAGAGATGCAAGAGGCTGGACATGAGGTTGCTTATATTGGTGATGTTGTAGGGACTGGATCAAGTAGAAAATCAGGTATTAACTCAGTACAATGGTTTATGGGTAGAGAAATACCTTTTGTTCCTAATAAAAAAACTGGTGGATTGGTATTGGGAAGTACTATAGCACCTATCTTTTTCAATACAGCAGAAGATAGTGGAGCTCTTCCTATTGAAGTAAATGTTGATGCTCTCGAAACTGGTGATATTATTGATGTTTATCCTAGTGCTGGTAAAATAGAAAAAGATGGTGAAGTAGTTGCAGAGTTTAATTTAGCTCCTAATACTTTAGCAGATGAGTATAGAGCAGGAGGTAGGATTCCTCTTATTATAGGTCGTGGATTAACAAGTAAAGCTAGAGATTCTTTGGGTATGGGTAGTGAAGATATTTTTGCTAAACCAGAACAACCAAGTGATAGTGGAAAAGGTTATACACAAGCGCAAAAAATGGTTGGAAAAGCATGTGGGGTTGAAGGTGTTCGTCCTAGCATGTATATAGAACCTCAAACACTTACAGTAGGTAGCCAAGATACAACAGGACCTATGACAAGAGATGAGATAAAAGAACTTGCTGCTCTTGGATTTAATGCTGATCTTGTAATGCAAAGTTTTTGCCATACAGCAGCTTATCCAAAACCAACAGATGTAAATTTACAACATACTCTTCCAGACTTTATTAGAAACAGAAGTGGTGTTAGTTTAAAAGCAGGTGATGGTGTAATTCACTCATGGTTAAACCGTATGGTTCTTCCTGATAGTGTAGGAACAGGTGGAGATTCTCATACTCGTTTTCCTATAGGAATATCATTTCCAGCTGGTTCTGGTCTTGTTGCTTTTGCAGGTGTTACAGGAAGTATGCCTCTTAACATGCCTGAGTCTGTACTTGTTAGATTTAAAGGTGATTTACAACCAGGAATTACTTTAAGAGATTTAGTAAATGCTATCCCTTATTATGCAATTAAACAAGGACTTTTAACAGTTCCAAAGAAAAATAAAAAGAATGTATTTGCTGGTACTGTTTTAGAGATAGAAGGCTTACCAAAGCTAAAAGTAGAACAAGCATTTGAACTAAGTGATGCAGCAGCTGAAAGAAGTGCAGCAGCATGTAGTGTTCAGCTTGATAAAGAGCCTATTATCGAGTATTTAAAATCAAATATAGTCTTACTTGAGTCAATGATAAAAGCAGGATATGGTGATCCTGTTACAATTCAGAGACGCGCAGATAAAATGAAAGAGTGGATTGATAATCCTGAACTTGTAAAAGCTGATACAGATGCAGAGTATAAAGAAGTTATAGAGATTGATTTAGCAGAAGTAACTGAACCAATTTTAGCTTGTCCAAATGATCCAGATGATGTTGCAACTTTAAGTGAGATTTTAGCGGATAGTAATCGTCCTCATAAAATTGATGAAGTATTTGTAGGTAGTTGTATGACAAATATAGGGCACTATAGAGCTTTAGGTGAAGTACTTCAAGGAGAAGGGCAGGTTCCTACCCGTCTTTGGATTGCACCACCAACTAAAATGGATAAAAATCAATTAACAGAAGAGGGATATTATTCACTCTTTGGTACAGCAGGTGCTCGTATAGAAATCCCTGGTTGTTCATTGTGTATGGGTAATCAAGCAAGAGTTGCTGATGGTGCAACGGTATTTTCTACAAGCACTAGAAACTTTGACAACCGCATAGGTATGGGTGCTCAAGTTTATTTAGGAAGTGCAGAACTAGCAGCACTTTGTGCATTATTGGGTAGACTTCCAAGTGTAGAAGAGTATATGAGCCTTGTTCCTAAAAAGTTAGAAGGTAAAGAAGATAAAGTTTATAAATACTTGAATTTTAATCTTATAGAAGACTATGAATTAGTAGATTAAAAAATTATGAAGGTCATCTTGCATGGTGACCCTTATACTTATTTAGAAGATAAATAAGTATAAAAAGATTCAGAATCTATTGGTTTTGAAAAAAGATATCCTTGTACACTGTCACAAGAGTTTTTTTCTAAAAACTCTTGTTGTTCAATTGTTTCTACACCTTCAGCTAAAACCTCAAGTTCTAAGTTTTTTGCTAGTGAAATAATCGCTTTTGATATAGATACATCTTCTTTGTCATATGGCAAATCTTTTATAAAAGAGCGATCAATTTTTAATTTGTGTATTGGAAGTTTTTTAAGATAGCTCAAAGATGAATAACCAGTACCAAAGTCATCAATGGAAATTTTAAATCCTAATTTTTTTAGAGTATGCAAAACTTCAATTGATTGTTCAGGATTCTTCATTATGTAACTCTCTGTGATTTCTAATTCAATATCTGAAGGTTTAACGTTCATAGTTTTACAAATTTCTTCAATTTCAGTAACAAAATTTTCTTCTTCTAATTGAACTGCAGAAATATTGATAGCCAGTTTTCCTTGAAATAAGTTATTTGATTGCCATTTTTTTATTTCCTCAAGTGATTTTTTAAATACTATTAATCCAATATCAATTATGGCTCTATTTTCTTCTGCTTTTTGAATAAAATCACCAGGAAAAACTAGACCAACATTTGGTTTTTCCCATCTTACTAATGCTTCTGCTCCTATTATTTCTTTTGTAGATAAATCTATTTGTGATTGAAAATGAACAACAAACTCATCATTTTCAATTGCACTTTGTATTTCATTGTTAAGTTTTGTAGATTGTATGATTTTATCAGTCATGTCTTTTTTATAAAATAGGTAGTTTTTTTTCATATTAATTTTTGCAGCATACATAGCTGTACCTGCATTTTTAAATAATTCTTCAAAATTTTTACCATCATTTGGAAACAATGCAATGCCTATACTCACATTTAATTTAGTTTTATTTCCTTTTACTATAAAAGGCTCATTAAATGAATTTATAATATTTTTACACTCTTCTTCTATATTGTCTACATTGTGTTTTAATATTACAAACTCATCACCATCTACTCTTGATATAAAGTCTTCTTGTTTCATCGTTTTTTTAAAACGTTTAGCAACATCTTGTATGATAAGATCACCTTGACTATGACCATATAAATCATTTACATTTTTAAAGTAATCTAAGTCTAAAAAAAGAAAAATAAATTTTGTATTTTTATGCATATCTGTCAATATGTCAATTTTATCTCTTAAAAAAAATCTATTAGGAAGTTTTGTTAAAGGGTCGTTTAATGCAAGAAAAGATGTTTTCTCTTCGGCTTTTTTTCTATCATTTATATCTTTGTGTGTTCCCGCAAGTCTTATAGGATAACCATTTTTATCCCATTGAACTACCCTTCCTGAACCTTCTATCCAAACCCAGTGACCATTTTTGTGAAGCATCCTAAATTCTATTACATATGGTTTTGAATCTTTTATAGTGGTATTAATTGCATTTTTTGCAATATCTTGGTCATCAGGATGTATTCTTTTAGACCAGTCTACAATATCTTCTTTTATATCATCTCTTGTAAGTCCTATAAACTTTAACCAAGTATCATTAACTAATTGTTTATTAGTATTATAGTCCCAATCCCAATATCCTAAATTTGCTCCTTGAATTACAAACTCTAGTCTTTGTTTGATTTCATTTTGTTCTTTTTGGCTTTTGTATAATTTTGCTGTATGTGATTTTATCAGATACAGTAAAAGAATAGATGTTATTATAATAAACAATAAGCCTTTGTATGTTTGTAGAGTTGATAGAGTATTGATATCTTTTACAAAAAACTCCAATAAAAAATCAGAAAATAAAATCCACATTGAAGCGAATGTAAAGTAAATAATAACGATACGCAAAGCAATAAATTTTCTTAACATGAATAACCTTATATACTTGATTTTATAATATCAAGTATATACTAAATATTGTGAAAGAAAAATTACAAAATAGGTATAGTGTTTATTTTACTTGAAAAATATAAGAAATTAAATATCTATAATAATAGTAATAATTTATATGTTGATTGAGTTAGTAAAAAGGTAATTCTATCAAGAATTTGTTTGTACAGTATTTCGGCCATTTTCTTTGGCTCTATAGAGCAAATCATCGGCTTCTTTATATAAATTATCAATACTTGAAATATCTTTGACTTTTTTGATAACTACTCCAATAGAGACTGTAACATATTTTGAGACAATACTATTTTTATGTTCAATTTTCATATTTTCTATCTCTTTTTTTAGATCCTTAACAAAATTAATTGATTTTGTTAAGTCATTGCTTTTAAAAAGTAACCCAAACTCTTCTCCCCCAAGTCTAAAGGAAAAATCATCTGCTCTATTTAATTTATTGACCATTATATGTGCAATAGAAATTAAAACTTTATCTCCTTCTTGATGTCCATAAGTATCATTATATAATTTAAAAAAGTCAACATCTAAGATAGCAAAGCATAAAAGTTCGTTGTTTCTTTTTGAACTATTTATAAGTTTTGGAAAGATATTATTGAAGTGTCTTCTATTATGTATTTTAGTTAATTCATCAGTTATAGATAATTCCTCAACTAGTTTTTTATCAGTTATATTTTGCCTTATACTGGTATATCCAATTTTATTTCCATTTATATCAAATATTGAGGATATGTTGGCACTAACCCAGTAAAATTTTCCTGTTTTAGATTTATTTTTAATTTCCCCTTTCCAATAATCTTTTTCTAAGAGTTCTTTCCACATTTGTTTATAAAACTTTTGAGAAACTTCAGGGCTTTTTATAATAGAGTGAGTTTTACCTATAAGTTCTTTTTTACTGTACCCCGATACCTTACAAAAAGCCTCAGAAACATCTGTTATCTTTCCACTTAAATCAGTAGAAGAAATAATAATGTACTTATCAACTAGGTCTATATATCTTGTTAATTTTTGTTCAGTAATCAAGCGTGATTGAACCTCTTTTGATAAGCGTCTATTTGTTCTAACAATAAAAAATACTATTACAGAAAAAATGGAAATAATACCAATTATCCATTTGAAAATAAAAATATAATTAGTCCCTTTTTCATAGTTTATAGATACCCATTTATTTAAAATATTTTGTTTGTCTTTGTGTGAAATCTTATCTAAGACTTTGTTTAAAATACTTAATAACTTTGGTTGATCATTCCTAATACCAATGGATAAATTCCAACTTAAATCTAATTTTGTTGAAATTTTCAATTGGCCGATATAAGACTTTTGTATTTGATACCCAAGTGTAGAAAGTGAATCTACCATACCAAATAGCTTACCATCTTTTACTAGTTCTAAACCATTAGAAATGTTTTTAACATCAATAAAAGTTATATTTTTATAAGTATTTCTAAGTAATTTATTTAAAGCATATTCTTTTACAATACCAATTTTTTTATTTTTAATATTTTCAAAATCACTAATAAAGAGTTCATTTATATTTGTTGCTAATGCCATTGGTTCATTAATATAAGGTTCAGTAAAAAGTAAATATTTTTTTCTTTCTTCATTTTTCATAATTAAAGAGAAAATGTCACATTTTCTTTGCTTTCCAAAAAGTAAAGACTCTTCCCAGCTTTTTGTAGGTACTAGTTTTATAGGAGTTTTAATCTCTTTTGAAATTATCTTAAGATAATCAGCAGACATTCCTATATGTTTTCCATTTTCTATTTTTTCAAAGGGCATCCAATCAGGATCAATACAAACCCTTAGTTCAGTTTTTTTATTTAAAAACTCTATTTCTTTAGAATTAAAATTAAATAAAGTTTTTTTATTTTTAAAAGATTCAAATATATAATCATCAATGGGAATTTTTTTATCTATAAGTCCAAATTTAGTATAAAGATTTACAGTATATTCTAATCTTCCTTTATCAAGAGTTCCAAGTGGTACAGTTTTAAAATCACTCATTTGTTCAATTGCATTAGCTTCATATCTTAAGTGCTCTATAGACTTATTTTTTGCATATTTGTTTTTTATGAGCGTTATTATCTCTTCTTTATGTCTTAATGCATAATTCCAGCCTCTTAAAGTTGCTTCTTTAAATTTTTCAACTCTTTTTGGATTGTTTTTTGCTTCATGTTCACTAGTAAAAAGTATATCACCATATAAATCTGAACCATAATTGGCAGGGTTAATAATATTTATTTTTATACCTCTTTCTTTAAAATAGAAAGGTTCATTCGAAATATAAGCACTATATGCATCAACTTTTCCATCTATTAAGTCTATATAATTAGTTTTGTTTTTCGTTCTTAGTAAGTTAGGAGTGAGATTAAGACCCTTGAGCATAGATAATATCCCAAAACCATCAGTGTCTTTTTCATAAAATACGAGTTTTTTACCATTTAATTTATAAGGAGAATCCAAACCACCACTTTTTAGCGTTAGAATAACACTTGGAGAATGTTGAAATATAGGGCTGATGATAACTACTGGTTTATTTTGGGCTCTATAGAGTAAAAGTATAGAGTCAGATATACCATACTGAGCTTCATTATTTAAGACTTGATCTATATTGTTTTTACCAAGATCTCTTTGTCTTATTTCAACATCAAGACCAACATCATTGTAAAAACCTTTTTCCAATGCTGTGTAGTAGCCAGCAAATTGAAATTGGTGGAGCCATTTTAGTTGAAGTATAACTTTTTCATTTGCATTTGAAATGCTTAAAAGTAAAAAAAACGAGAAAATAAACTTCAACATTATGCACCCTTGTTTTATTTATATATTTTACGCAATAAAATATTAAAACATTATTTAAGAGGTGTATGTTTTTCTACTTCCATATCCCATAAAACAGAAACTCCATATTGTTTATCTAAGCTTATATACTTAAAGTACTCTTTTTTTGCAGTGTAACTAAATAGCCTTACATCAACATCTTCGCCGCGTAATAGTCTTTTAACCTCAAAAACTCCTATACCTCTTTTTCCCCAACGCATTAGTGAGTTTCCCCAAATACGAAAGGAGCAAGAAGCACTGCTTTTAAGCTCAAACATTTCACCATCTTCGCTATACCAAGAAGCATTGTTACATGTATATACTTTTGTATTTTTCCCATTAACTAACTTTTTTTCCATAACAACCATACCATCGGTACAGTACGGGCACTTTCCTACAATAGACATATAAAATTCTCCTTTACATGTAAAGTATAACCAACTTAAGTTATTGAACTAAAAAATATTACAATTTGAAATATAATTAAACTAGAATAATTATAACTATTAAATTGTATTTATAAACTATTAACCACAAAAACAGTAAAATCTACTTATATTACACGTAGGGATTTTATATGCTTAAAGACAAGATGGTTTCAAAAAAAGAAGATATACTTTTTTATGGATTAACACCACCAAAAGCAAAACATACAAAAGAAGAGATAGAGGCGATAGCAGCAACTCAGATAGAAAGACTTAAAGACTTAGACATAGATGGACTAGTTCTTTATGATATACAAGATGAGTCTGACAGGACTGATAAAAAACGTCCTTTTCCTTTTATGGAAACTATTGAGCCTTGTACATACGCAAGAGATTATCTTGAAGTTATGGATTTCCCTATTATCGCTTATAGAGCAGTTGGAAAGTATACTAAAGAAGAGTTTACTAATTGGCTTCAAAATATCCGTCGTAAAGACTCTTATTCGGTTTTTGTTGGAGCGGCAAGTGTTGATACTAAAGTCAACATTGGTATGAGAGAAGCATATAAACTTAAAAGTGAATATAACAAAGACTTGACTATTGGTGGCATTATGATACCAGAGCGTCATACAACTCATGGTAATGAACACTTAAAAGTTTTTTCAAAGATAGAGGCTGGTTGTAAGTTTTTTGTGTCTCAGTGTGTTTATGACCTTATGGGAGCAAAAAGATTTTTAGATGATTATGAGGCATATGGTAAAGAGCATAACATACCTCTAGTTCCTATTGTTTTTACTATCACTCCTTGTGGTTCTGCTAAAACACTTGATTTTATGAAATGGCTTGGAATTAACATCCCTATTCATCTTGAAAACAGACTAAAAAACTCTGAAGATATATTAGAAGAGTCAGTAAAACTTAGTCGTGATATATTTGAAATTCTCTATTTTTACGGAAAAGGAAAAGGAATACAAATAGGGTGTAATGTAGAAAGTGTAGCAATCAGAAAAGCAGAGATAGATGCATCTATGGAACTTCTTACAGATATACAAAAAATTATGGGAAGAAGATAGACTTGAGTGATATAGTTCTAAGTACATTTAACGCTAGGTATACTCATACCTCTATAGGTTTGCGATATCTTTATGCAAATATGAAAGAACTTCAAAAAGATGCTCTTATAAAAGAGTTTGTTATAAACTCTCAAGTAGCAGATGCAGTAGAAACTGTTTTGGCTGAGAATCCAAAAATAGTTGGAGTAGGGGCATATATCTGGAACGCTAATGAAGTTTCAGAGTTTATAGATACGATTAAAAAAGTATCACCTCATATAATTGTCATAGTTGGCGGACCAGAAGCGAGTTACTTTCCTCATAGAGTTGATTTTAGTAGAGCGGATTACTTTATCCAAGGTGAGGGAGATATTGCCTTTTATGAGCTTTGTAGGGACATTTATGATGGAAATGCTCCTAAAGATAAGGTTATAAAAGCTGAGATAGTTGATCTTAGTAAGATTGAGCT
>CBDLTN010000095.1:0-9449 GCA_965306065.1 uncultured Sulfurospirillum sp.
GTGTGGAGGTGCTGGAATTGCCGAACATGTTCACTTTCATATAGTACCTAGATGGAAAAAAGACATGAATTTTATAACAACAATAGCAAATACAAGAGTCTACTCTACAGACTTTGAAAAAATATATGAGAAATTACGTTACTTAATAGAGAAAAAATTCTAATTGTCACATGAATCTTAATATTATGTTAATAGAAACAATGATACTCTAAATCAAAGATTAGGATAGTGTGGATACTATAATATGAAACTTTCATTAGCTAAGATAAATTTTTTAAATATACTTATGACTGCACTTTTATTTACTATAAGTGTTGGTTTTCTTGAAGTATATATTTCTCATCAACACTTTGATAATGATATTCAAAAGTTTAAAGAAAAATATATATCTAATAAAAAACTTCAATCTGAAGAACAAGTAAAAAAAATGGTATCTAGAATTCAAGATGATATATCATCACGTTATAAAACTCTTGAATTAACGCTAAAAGATAAAGTAAATGACATTACTTATATATATGATGATTTGCAAAAAGACAACTTACAACGTAGCAAAACAGAAATTATTTCTTTATTCACAAAAAAACTAGACACTTATAGAACAACAAATAATTTAGGCTGTTTTTATATTTTTGATAAGCATAAAAAACTTCTTTACCATGGAAGCAAAAAAGAATTTATTGGTAAAAAACTGAATGATTTTAAAATTCCTGAGTTAAATAAAATTATCAAAATTGCATTAGAAAAAGGCGAAAGTTCCGGAACATACAGTTGGTTAAATACAAAAAAGCCAGATATGAAGCATAAATTTATTTATATAAAAAATATAAAAAATACAGATCTATACATAGGAGCTACTTTTTATTCAGACTTAATAGAAGAAGAGATAAAAAGCAATATAAAAAATATAATTTTAACAAATAGATTTGGATTAGATAAAAAAGGTTACTTTTGGATTCACTCCTTAAAGGGTAATATTGTATATCATCCTATGTATAGTGTAAAAAATGGTAAATTTAATTCAGAGTATGAAAATGTAAAAATTAAGTCCATCTTTAAAGATATGAATGAGATGATAAACGAATATGATTCGGGATTTATTAATTATCTTTGGAAATACCCAAATGATAATAATGATGTGGAAAGGAAGATATCATATGTACAAAAGCTTAATTATAATGATTGGGTAATAGGTAGTGGTTTTTACTTTAGAGAACAAATTGATGCAATAAAAAAAGAAGAAGAAAATCTTAAAAAAGAGCTTACAAATAGGTTATTCCTAATGTTTTTACTTTTGGGATTAGTCTTTACAGGATCAATTTTTATAGCTTATTTTATTAGTAAAAAAATAACTAAAATAGAAAAAGATAAAAAAACTCATCTAAATATGTTAGAACAATATAAAATAGTTTTAGATGAGAGCTCAATCGTATCTAAAACAAATAAAGATGGTTTTATAATTTATGTTAATGATAGATTTACAGAAGTTTGCGGTTATAGTGCTAAAGAATTAATAGGTAAATCTCATAATATACTAAGACATAGTAGTATGCCAAAAGAGCTGTTTAATGAGATGTGGAAGAAAATTTCAAAAGGCTTAATTTGGTCAGGTATAATTAAAAATAGAAAAAAAGATGGTTCAAGTTACTATATAAATACAACTGTACTGCCTGTAAAGGATGAACTAGGAGATATAGTTGAATATATATCAGCAAGCTCAGATATAACAAAACTTATAACAACAAATAATCTATTAGAAAACTTTACTTTAACAGATGGCTTAACCGGACTTGGTAGTAGAGTTAAATTAATGAATGATTTGCAATCTAGACAAAAATCGATATTGGCCATAGTAGATATTATAAAATTTACTGAAGTCAATGATATGTATGGTCAAAAAGTTGGTGATAAAATCATTAGAGAGGTAGGGCATGAGATTTTTGGGTTTGCAAAAGAAAATAGTATGCAAACATATAGACTTCATGCTGATGTATTTGCATTATTAGCTGATACAAGTACAGATAAATTTATATTACAAATAAATACTCTTGTTAAGTATCTCAAAGAGTATCATTTTGATAAAGATGATACGAATGTAACTTTTGATTTTATAGCAGGTATATCAGAAGGAAATAATAGAGTATTGGCACATGCAGATATGGCTTTAAAAAATGCAAAGAGAAATCATATCCCTGTTGGGGTTTATAGTAAAGACAATACACTTCTTGAAGAGTATAAAAACAATGAAAAGTGGATGAAAATAGTAACAAAAGCACTTAAAGATGATAGGATCATTCCATATTTTCAACCAATATACTCATATAAAAATAAGCGTATTGAAAAGTATGAAGCACTTATGCGTTTAATTGATGAAGATGGCAATGTAGTAACACCATTTAGTTTTTTAGATGTTATTAAAAAAACAAGTATATATCCAAAAATAACTCAAACAATGATTAGAAAAACTGTTGATACATTCAGGTATACAAGTCAAGAATCTTTTTCTATCAATATAACATTAGAGGATCTCTTAAATGAAGAGACAATGCAATACTTTTACTCAGTAGTATCAGCTGCTGATTTATTTGAAAGATTGATTATAGAGATAGTTGAGTCTGAAGAGCTTATAAATTTTGAAAAAGTTGGTGATATTATTGGTAAGTTTAAAGCTCGTGGGGCAAAAATAGCCATAGATGATTTTGGAACAGGTTATTCAAACTATAATTATCTTATAAAATTAGATATTGATTTTATAAAAATAGATGGTTCAATTATAGAGAACATTTCAGACTTAAAAACAAGAGAAATAATATCAACGATACTTGACTTTGCAAAAAAGAGTAGTATGGAGACTATTGCTGAATTTGTCAGTTCAAAAGAGATAGATGAATCTGTTCAAACTTTAGGGGTTGATTATGCACAGGGATATTTTAGAGGAAAACCTTCACCCTCAATAAAGATTTTATAAGTTTTAGATATACTCTCGTATGTTAAACGAAATAAGTATAGATAATTTTTATGAAAATATAGATGAATATGATTTAATAATAGATGCAAGAAGTCCACAAGAGTATAAAAACTCACATCTTCCAACAGCACAAAACCTTTACTCTTTAAGTGATTTTGAACATAATCAAATAGGTGAAATGTATGTTCAAGAATCAAAACAAGATGCAAAAGTTTTAGGTGCGAGTTACATTTGTCAAAATGCTGCAAAACATCTTAAATCAATAAATCAAGAGTATGATTTGGGAAGTAAAATTGGTATTTATTGTGCAAGAGGAGGACTTCGTTCTACTTCACTAGCAACAATACTTTCCATAACAGGATATAGAGTATATAAGATAAATAGAGGATATAAAGAGTATAGACAACACGTTTTAAATTATGTTGAAAATTTTAAACACAGTAACTTTATAGTACTTGGTGGTAACACAGGATGTGGGAAAAGTGAACTTATACAAAAACTTACACCTTCTATTGATCTTGAAGGATTAGCAAATCATTTTGGCTCAACATTTGGACTTATGAATGGAACTCAGCCTACTCAAAAAGCTTTTGAAAACAATCTTGCATATAAATTAGAAAATATAGACGATAAAAGTTGGATTTTTGTTGAAGGAGAGAGTAAAAGAATAGGTACTATTACTCAACCATGTCTTCTTTATAATCGAATTCAAAAAGGTATTAGAGTAGAAATAACAGCACCCTTGGAACAAAGGGTAGAGCGTATTTTAAAAGACTATATTAATATAGATGATGAGTATTTTTTTACTTCAATGCAAACAATAACGCCATATATCAAAAAAAGCTCAAAACTTGATGCAATAAACAGTTATAAAAAAGGAGACCTTTCAAAAGTAGCAGAGATATTACTTGTTGATTATTATGATAAGGTTTATAGAAAACCTAAAAAAGTAGATTACATTATAGACAATACTAATGAGAATGATGCTCTGTATGAGTTGAATAATTTGCAATTAAAACTAAACCATTAGGCGTGATTTCGTATACCTTGTCTACTATGGAGTCAATAAATTCTCTATGATGAGATACAATAATGATACTCTTATCTATCTTTTTTAAAATGTCCACTAGTTTTAGTTGCACATTATAATCAAGTCCATTTGTAGGCTCATCTAAAAGCATTAGTTTTGGCTCAGTAACTAAAACTCCAGCAAGAGCCACTAGTTTTTTCTCTCCACCAGAGAGATTATATACTACTTTTTCTTTTAGGTGTTCTATTCCTAAATCATTTAACATCATAGTTGCTTTTAAGAGTGCTTTTTCTTGGCTCATACCACCACTTAATAAAGAAAAAGCTACGTCATCTAAAACAATAGGAGCTAAGAACTGATTGTCTGAATTTTGGAAGAGGTATCCAACTAAATCTCTCATAGGTTTAAAGTCATTTTCACTCTCAATAGCATTATGAAACAGTTCTAATGAACCACTCTTTTTTTGTTTTAGTCCAGCAATTATATCAAGAAGAGTAGTTTTTCCACAGCCGTTAGGTCCTATAATAGCAATTTTCTCTTTATGTTTTATATTTAAGTCTATATCATGACAAAGAGTATTTCCACCATTTTCATATGATAGTTTTTTTAATGTTACTGAACAGCTCATAAGCTTACCTTTCCAAATTGAATAGTTAAAGAAAAAATCACTATTATAAGTATAATAAAGTCGAGTTTAGTAATTTTTTCAGATTTACTTTGGTATATTTTACCTTTAAAATTTCTAAGTATCATTGTGTTTTTTAATTGTTGCGCTCTATCAAAACATTTTACTATCATCATTGCTATTACATTTGCATAGATTTTATAGCTGAAAATATTTGTTTTTGATCTAAAATTTCTAACTTTTAAAACTTTTTTTGTTGTAGTAAATTCTTCTTTGATAATTATTACAAACTTTGCAACAAAAAAGAATAGGCTTGAGAGTTTATCAGAGATTTTCAATGTTTGCATACCTGTTGCAATATCAAAAAGGCTTTTATTATAAAATATCAATAAGGTAAAAAGTAAAAGTGCATTTGAGCGAAGAAATAATAAAAGAGCCAACTCATAGTCCTTATTAATAATAGCACTTACACTTACCATTATGATAAAGATATTTAAAAGAAAAAGCCTTTTAAAGGTTATTATTATTGCTTCTTTTTGAAGAATCATTAAAAGAAATGATGGTAAAAACATACTTATATATATAGTATTGAAAAATGACAGCCCAAAACTATATAAAGCAGTAGAGATTAGTGCAACTGAAGCTGAAATCATTTTTTAAAGACTCTTAAAAGAAAAAAAATAAGAGCAATAATAACAAGAGAGATTGAAATTTTTTTGGTAGTTATATTTTTATCTTCAGTGATTATTTCATTTTCACTACTGTATGAAATTTTATTTTTATGACCCATAGAAGCAATAACTTCTATATCAATATCCTTAGCTTTTAATTCAAAAGTAGTTTTACCATTTTTATCAGTTTTCCCGATGTCAAGAAGTTTTTCTTTTTCGTATATTTTAACTTCACAATCAATACAAGCAGAACTTTTTGTAAAATAACTCTTTACATGTAAACTTTTTCCATCATCGTCTGCAAGAATATAGAGTTTATGTCCAAAAAGTATAGAAGTAAATAAAGATATAAAAAGAACTACTTTCATCTAATTCTACACAAGATTTGAGGGTATACTTTTTTTAAGAATACTAGTGCAAACATAGTGATAATTCCTTCAATAAACATTACAGGTATATGCGCTAAAAAAGCCACTTTTGCAGCATCAACAAATGATTCTCCATTTAATGCTAGAGTAGTTGATAAAAATAGTGCAGAAATACTAACTGACATAAATCCTACTAAGAAAAATTGAGCTTTTATAAGTAAATTACTCTTTACATGTAAAGATAGTATATACCATCCAATAAGTGCAGGAAATGCTAAATTTAGCGTATTTATACCTAAAGTACTTATACCACCATATCCAAATAGTAAACCTTGAAGAAGAAGTGCTATAAGTATAGCTATAAAAGCTCTTACTCCTAAAATAGCACCTATTATTCCATTTAATATAAGGTGGATTGATACAGGACCTGCTGGTATATGAATAAAAGATGATAAAAAGAAGAGGGCAGAAAATACAGCAACTAGAGGAATCTCTTCATTTTTTAGTTTTTTAAGTGCATAAGCAGTTATAGAGATAGTAATAACTGCTCCACCTATAAGAATTTCTGGTTGAAGTACGCCTTCGCTTATATGCATATTAGTATGTTTTAACCCAGATAAGTGCACCAAGTTCTATTGGATACTCTTTTCCATCTTTTTTGATAGTTTTATCATCTTCAATCAAAGCGGCAAATCCCCACCAACCTTTAAATGGCATGGCATAGTGAAAAACACCGTTTTTATCTGCTTTTATTACTTGTGTTATATGATTATCTGTTGGAGCAGTTAAACCTTTGTCATTATAAAACTCTACTTCAATCTCTGCGTAAGGAACAGGTTTACCTTTATATAAAACAGTTCCACTAAAAAAATTACCTTTATAGAGGCTATAAGGACGTGTAAGAGGAATAATTTCAGCTTTTAGACCAACTTCACTATCCCAACCTTCTCCAGCATTATGAACATCTATGATAGTTTTTGTAAGATGTCTTATAAATTTTCCCTCACTTGGTTCAAAATATGGAACAGGATCAACAAAAAAGATGTAATCACCCATCTCTTTGAACTTTTGCTCATAACTCCAAGCTTGGAAGTTGTCTAGTTTTATACTTTGTAGTTTATTAGTTAAATCTACTTTTTTACCATCAAGAAAGTAACCAAAAGCATTTGGCTTTTTCATCCGCATTTGGGTTTGTTCAAAAGGATGCATAAAGTTTAGTTGTATTTTTTGAGTTTTTGTTGATGTTACTATGTCATTTTCTGGAAGTATTACTTGAAAATGGGCGTTTAAGACAGTAGTAAGAAGTATAAATGAAGTTAGTATTAATTTCATGTACTTATCCTTATTTTATAATATTTAATTTGAATTTGTATTATGTCACTTTTTGACTTAAGCTCAAATTAACTGCTTCTTTTACTGCATTAATATAACTTATTGTTGATGGTTTTTTGTTTTTGTAGGCAATGTCATAGGCTGTTCCGTGGTCTACAGAGGTTCTAATTATTCCTGCATTTAGGCTCACATTAATGCTTTGTTCAAAATATAGTGCTTTTAGTGGAATAAGACCTTGGTCATGATACATACAAACAAAATGAGTAAAATTTTCTCGATTTGATTTTGTAAATGCGGTATCAGGAACCAAAGGACCAACAAAAACTTTTTTATTTAATTTTTTATTTGCTTTTTTTATTGCTTTTTTTATTTTTAAATCTTCATCACCTATGACTCCACCATCGCCAGCATGCGGATTTAGTCCTAAAACTCCGATTTTATTTACATGTAAAGAGTCTTCCACCTTTAGAAGAAATTTTATCAGATTTTTTGTTTCTATATGTTCGCTAACATTTTTTAGCGGTATGTGATGAGTATATAAAATTGTGAAAAGTTCAGGACAGCCTAACATCATAATAGCTTTTTTGCTTAATGCATCTGTGTGTCCTATATAAGGAACGTTAGCTTTTTCCCATGATTCTTTGTTAATAGGAAGTGTAACTATACCTTTTACTTTTTTCTTTTTTGCTAATTTTACTGCAGTAAGAAAGCTTTGATATGAAAGCTCTCCTGCTTCTTTTGTACTTTTACCTGCTTCTATTTCAAATATCTCTCCACACTCTTTACATGTAAAGTCTTTTGGAACACTAAGTCCTAATAAAGCAGCACCCCAGTTTAACATAGTCTCATTAATACAATATATGGGTTCACATATCTTTTTTATCTCTTCGTGTGAACGTAAGGCTATTTCAAGTCCAATACCATTTATGTCACCTATGCTAATTGCTAATTTCATTAATCATCTCTTTAACTGCACACTCAAAGCCACTAAAAACACTACGAGCAATTATACTTTGACCAATGTTTAGTTCAATTATCTCAGCAATAGATGCTATAGCTTTTACATTTTGATAGTTTAAACCGTGTCCGGCTGCAACTTTTAAACCTATCTCGTCAGCTAATTTTGCTGATGTTTGAAGTTGTTTTGTTGCTTCTTGAAGTTTTACATGTAAAGCATTTCGTGGTAAGTCTAACTCTTTAATACAATGATTGGTGTTTTTTAGATTAGTATTGAGCATTGCGTATATGTTTGCGTATAAACCAGTATGTAATTCTATCCACTGTGCATCAAGACTTTTTGCCATTTTGATTTGATACATGTCTGGGTCTATAAAAACAGATAGTTCTATATTTGCATCTTTGAGTCTTTTACTTATTTTTTCTATAGCTTGAAAATTTGCTATAAGATTTAATCCACCCTCAGTAGTAACTTCTTCTCTTTTTTCAGGAACAAGTGTAACACGGTGAGGATTCATCTTTATAACAGTGTCAATTATATCAGGATCAATCGCACACTCCATATTTACTGGTAGTTGTGAATTTTCTATAATACGAATTGCATCCATATCATTTATATGTCGTCTATCTTCTCTTAGATGAATTGTTATTTGATCAGCTCCTGCTCTTTTTACTAAACTTATTGCATCAAGTGGATCTGGGTCATTAATTTTTCTTGCTTCTCTTAAAACGGCAATGTGGTCTATATTTACACCTAAAAGCATTTTTATCCTTTTTTTGAGTTATTTTATCTAAAAAAAAGTTTATTTTATGTTATATTTTAATTAATTAAATTGCTGATACATTAAAAAAGGGGTCTTTATATGAATTTTAAAACTAAAATAATTGGTGCATTTATTACAATAGTTTGTGTTTTAGTTGTAACAAATATTTTTATATATAACAACTTGTTAAATATAAAAAATGATCTAAAAATTTTGAATGAATCTTCTTTTAAAAGTATATCTTTACTTTTAGAAGCAGACAGAGATATATATCAATCAAGTTTATCAATGTTAAGAGCTATAAATGATAATCAATTAGAAGACTTAGATAAATTTATACAAGAAGGTGTTTATAAAAATTTAAAGCAGACACATGAGAGGTTTACAAGATTTCAAAAACTAATAGAAACTCATCTACCTGTTTCTGCACAAAAGAAGTTTGAAAATTTTAACAAGTTGTATAAAACTTTAGAAAAAGATACGAATAAGCTTGTTGATATGGTTAAGGCATCCTCTTTTTATAAAGCAAAAAAATATTATGCAAAAAATTATCAAAAAAGTTTTGATGATATGAGAACAATGTTAGATGTTTTTACAGAACTTTCTTATAAAAATATTGATGAAGAATATGCTCAAATGCAAAAGTTATTGCAAAATTCTGAGAAAAGCTTCATATTTTCTGCATTTTTTAGTATTGCATTAGCTATCTTTTTCTCAATCATACTAGGTAGAGC
>CBDLTN010000096.1:0-9420 GCA_965306065.1 uncultured Sulfurospirillum sp.
GTTTCTAATACATTTTTATTAATTGATATTTTCATTTTACTGTTTCCTTTCTTAAAATCATTTGCATATAAAGTTTACACTTTTGCATAAAATTTCCTTTTATATTTATAATAAATATAGTAAAAGTAGTAGTTTATGTTGAATTTGTGAATTTTACTTGTAAATTACCATTTAAAGGGTTTACATGTAGTGAAAACAAATAAATAGTTATTCACATTAATTCACAGTTTGTTTATAAACTTTTACTCATCCTTTGTCAAAACTCTATTTTTAAGTTCATCAACTCTTAATTTAAATGTTTCATTTGTTTCTATTAGTTCATTTATTTTTTTCATATTGTGTGAAACTGCCGTATGATCTTTCATACCAAAAAACGATGCAAGTGCTGGCATTGAGTTTGGTGTTAGAGTTCTTGCTAAATAAATTCCTATTCTTCTTGCTTCAACTATATTTTTACTTCTTTTTTTAGATTTTATTTCACTTGGTTTTATATTTAACTCTTTTGATATAACAGCTATAATATCTTCTAAAGTTATATTTTCTCTTTTTTCTTTTATCTGTTCTTTCATTACACTTTTTGCAAATTCAAAAGTTATCTCTTGTCTCATTAATGATGCATACGCATTTAGGTTTATAATAGCACTCTCTATTTCACGTATGTTATCACCCATATTTGCTGCAATATAGTTTACGATTTCATCGTTAAGATCGATTCCATCTAATTCACATTTCTTTTTAATAATAGCTATTTTAGTTTCTAATTCAGGTAAACCAATATCAGCTATAAGTCCCCATTCAAAACGACTCTGAAGTCTCTCTTCTAATCCATTTATACTTTTTGGAGGTTTATCACTTGTTAGTATAATTTGTTTTCCGGCAGAGTGAAGTTCATTAAACGTGTGAAAAAATTCTTCTTGAGTTTGTATTTTATTTGATAAAAATTGAGCATCATCAATAAGTAATATATCACAACTTCTATATTTTTCTCTAAATCTTTCCATAGATTGATTTCTAAGGTTATATGTAAAATCGTTCATAAACTGTTCTATAGTTGCATATATGACAGTTTTTCCATTTGCTTGAGAATAATTACCTATTGCATGTATTAAGTGTGTTTTACCGAGTCCTGTTGGTCCATAGATAAAAGCAGGGTTATACATGATACCTGGTTTTTCAGCAACTGATTTTGCAATTGTATATGCGTATTGGTTTGAACTACCTACTACATAACTGTCAAAAGTGTAAGATGGATTTAAAATTGTATTTTTTGTTGTTTTACTAAGTTCTATATCAATTGGAACTGTTTTTTTAGCAGTTTTGCTTATTTGGTTTTTAAGCATTATATTAATTGTAGGTTTATTTCCTGTTTTTACTTCAAAAAGATGGGCTATTTTATTTGCATATTTTGTTTTAACCCAATTTGCTATAAGAATATTTGGAGCAATAAAAACTGCATGATCAGAACGAGATGCTTTTTCATGATATTTTAGTTGTTTTATATATCTTTTGTATTCTAATTCAGAAATCTCTGACTTTAAAAGCTCTAAAACGTTATCTGCTAACAACTCAACTCCTTAAGGTTTTACACTTTTCATCACATAGTGAATAAAATGTGAATAACTTCTTTATTTTAACCAAATTAGGCTAAAATTTATGTTAAACTACCGTGAAAAGTAGTTATTCACCATGTGAATAACATGTGAAATAGAGGATTATAAGTGACAATTTTAGGAATAGATCCAGGTACAAGAAATTGTGGTTATGCCATCATTAAAAAAGAGAAAAATAGACTTATTTTAATTGAAGCAGGATTAATCAAAATAAAAGAGAAAATACTGCAACACCAGATAGTTGAACTATGTGAAGGTATAGATATTATATTTAAAAATCATAAAATTGATGAAGTATCAATAGAAGATATTTTTTATGCATTTAACCCAAAAACTGTACTAAAATTGGCACAATTCAGAGGAGCTCTTAGTTTAAAGATTTTACAAGTTTTTGGAAACTTTCACGAATATACTCCACTTCAAGTGAAAAAAGCAGTAACAGGCAATGGAAAAGCAGCAAAAGAACAAGTTTCTTTTATGGTTAAGAGAATTTTAGGTATAAAAAAAGAGATAAAGCCTTTAGATATTACAGACGCTATTGCAATAGCGCTTACACATGCTCAGAGAGTTAAAATATAGCCTTACATGTAAAGATATGTAAGGCTATGATATATTTATTGTTTTAGTTGTAATAGAGTGTTTAACATCTGATCTGATGTTGTAATTGTTTTTGAGTTTGCTTGGAAACCACGTTGTACAACAATAAGTTGAGTAAGACTACGTGAAAGATCCACATTACTCATTTCTAATGCACTTGCTTGGATAAAACCACGACCACCAACAGCAGCTTGACCAATAATAGGGTCACCTGAATTTGAGGTTTGTATAAAAGCATTACCGCCATCACTCTCTAGTCCACCATTGTTTGTAAATCTAGCCATTGCAACTTGAGCCAAACCAAAACTACGTCCATTTGTAAAACTTCCTATTAAAGTTCCAGTTTCATCAACACGTATTCCGGCTAAATCACCACCAGGATAACCATCTTGAGAAATTCCTGAAGTATTTGAAGGATTATCAAAACTTGTCATTCCATCAAATTTTCCAAGATTACCAAATTTTAACTCTATATTTTGGTTTGGAGTTGAACCATTGTTTGCCGTATATGTTAAGTTTGTAGGGCTAAATGAGGCTAAAGAACCATCACTATTAAAACTAATAGTTCCTGTTACAATATTTTCTGGATAACTTCCAAGATTTATATCACCTGGTTCTGGAACACTTATAAGTGTAGACCACTCAGTTCCTCCATCAATTGTATAACCTGTTTTTGTAAATTCAAATCTTACCGTGTGTTTTGTTCCAAGTGAATCATATACATCTATACTTGAAGCGTGATTTGCAGCATATATATTTTGTGATGTACGGATTGCTGTTCCACTTGTCAATGCACCTTGAAGAGCACCCATAGTAGTTGCAAAATTTGTATTTTGGCTAACATCATTAACTGAATCACTATAAGCTGATACTGATAAAAACATATCATGATCATTTGAAGTTTTTGTATTTGTTCCTGCTAAAACTTCTTCAGAAGAGTTTGAAAATATAGTACCTGTAGGTAAAATAACACCGGATGTTGCAGGTAAAACTAAATTTGTAAATGTACTTCCTGCAGGAATTATAGCACCTCCAACAGGAGCAGTTACATTACCAGCACCTATATCATAAACAGTTCCATCAGGAACTGTAACTGCTGAAGTAGATGGCAAAGTTATTGTATTTGCTGGAACAACAGGAATAGCAGCACCTGTTCCCCATGCGGTTCCTACTGGAAAATAAACATCTTCTGTAATTACACCAGCTGGTGCTACAACTGCTGTTACACCTTGAGTAGTTGGAGCAGCTGCAATTACATTTGTATCTACACCTACGCCAGCACTTGTTATAACAAAATCAGCAGTTCCAACATCAGCTCTATCTGAAGCGGCTATTGAAGTAAATGTAACTGTTCCATCTAAATTATCTACTGCATTCCAAGTACGAGCACCATCTGCATTATATGCTGCTACAAAAGTAGCTGCATTTGCTATTGCAGTGCCTGGACCATTTAAAGCAATTGGAGCTAAACCATCAAATGTAACTGTATCTGCATCAGTAGATGCTGCAAAAGTTGATGTAAAAACTTGATTTACACCAGCTACTCCAGTAGAAGTAACTTCTGCAAGTGTATGAACTGCAGTAGAATCTGTGATATCACCATCAGCACTATTAAAAGCATCTCCTGCTGGATTTCTTATTTCAAATTGTCCTTGATTATTTACTACTACTTCTACTCCATCATTTCTATTTAAAACACCTTCAGCTGCACTATCCCAACCATTACCAAGGTAATCAGTATAAAGACGAGCATCTGTTTGCATAGCATTTCTTAAATCTTCTGTACTTGTAAAAGTTCTTACAGAATCTCTCACACTTGGATTTGAAGGAGCTGAACTAGCTGAATATGTATATTTAAATGCAGTTACAACATTTGTTGTAGTAAGTCCTACACCAGCACCAGTATTAACAGTTAAATCAATATTTTTCATATTGCTTTCAGTTCCTGTTTTATTTGTATTTACAAAAGTTAACTGATTTCCACCAGTAATTTGTGCTTCAACACCTGTTTTACCAGTTTCTGCATTTATCAGTTGAGCAATATAGCTTGCTAAAGAGTTATTTCTTTCACTTGCAATTGCAGATGATGTAGTTATTGTTCCAGTTATATTTATACCATTGATAGTCATATCAATAGGATTTGCACCAAGTGCTGCAGTTATAGTTTGAGGCTCACTTCTAGCATCATCATAACTAACCCATACCCCTTGTCCAGTTTGAAGTTTAAATGACTCTCCACTAGCATTGAAAAGGGCACCTAAATCTTGTCCTCTTTCAATTAGCTCTTTTTCTGTATTAAATGAGTTATCTGAAGTATCGTTTTCATCATGAATTTCAATACTTGTCATGATTCCATCACCATCTTTATCAACCCAGTTACTATGAGTATCAAGTGTATAAATTGGAGCTTTATTTGTAACAGTATCACCTGAGTTTAGATTTGCTTTTAAAGTTATATATCCAGTATCATTTGCCGGAGTTGTTAATCCTGGAGGAATAGTAATGTTTCCTATAGGAGTAGTTGAGTCAATTTCACCTGTATCTGCATCTCTTACCCAACCTTGAATAATATATCCATTACTTTCAGTAAAATTACCAAGAGCATCAAATGAAAAATCACCATTACGAGAATATTTATAAGTACTACCACCATCTGGTGAAACGACAAAGAAACCATCACCTTGAATAGCAAGATCGGTATTTTTATCTGTAGTTTGTACTGAACCTTGTTTAAAAATTTTAGTTACTGAGCTTACTTGTGTACCAAGTCCTATTTGCATAGGATTTTTACCACCAAGTTCTCCTTGAGGAGCAGTTGCTATTTTTGCTGTTTGACTTAACATATCTGCAAAATTTACTCTTGAGTATTTAAAACCTGCAGTATTAACATTTGCAATATTGTTACCTTCAACATCCATTGCTATTTGGTGTGCTTGTAGTCCGGAAACGCCGGCCCATAGTGATCTCATCATTTTAAAATCCTTTACCTTCTATATAACTTCTCATAAAGCTTGAATTAGTCCAAGCTTCATTGAGTCACTGAAGCTACGACTTTCGTCGAGAAATTGTTTCTTTATTTTGCATTAAAAGCAAAAAGTGTTCCTATCTTTTCATATTGATTGCATTTTGAATCATTTGATCGCTTGTTGTTATGCTTTTTGCACTTGCATCAAATGATTTTTGCATTACTATTAATTCAGTCAAAGCTGTAGCAAAAACTACATTACTATTTTCTAATCTATTTGAAAATATTTGTGAACCTTGTACTGCATTTCCATCTTCATCAGTATAAAATATTGCTTCACCGCTATTTGCAGAAAATTTAAACATTGTAGAACCTACTGATTCTAAACCTTGGTCATTTTGAAAATGATAAACAGCAACTTTTGCAACTGGAGTGCTTCTTCCATTGTCAAATTCAGCTATAACATTTCCTCTTCCATCCATACCATAACTTTTTAAAAGTCCAGCAACATATCCATCATGTGTTTCACTTCTGCTTCTATCTAAATCTACATTTGAAACAAAACCTGTAAAGGTATTTGGTTCTCCTACATTTATTGAAAGAGGAGTTCCACCATTTGACATTGTTGGCATGGTTGAACTTAAAATTGCTCCACTACCAGCAAATTCTACTACAGCATTTTGTTGATCAATAATTTCATAAACTTTTCCTGCTGGCTCATCTATTTTATACAAAGCAGGGTCATATGTTATACTTGGATTATGTTTTTCGTAAAAAGATAAAACTTGTATAACACCATCCCAAGTACTTCCTTGATCAGGCTGAGGAACTCTTTTTGTATAAGTCATATCTAAAATATCTTTATCCCCATCAGGTGATATTATTTGAGAACTAAAATGTTCTACATTTGGTATTTCTTGAGTAGTTTGAAGTTTAGCTGTTGTAATTAGTGGGCTTGTTATATCTAATGAACTTACATCTTTATCATTAACTACCCAATTTAGATTACTATCTAATTTAGGTCTTGCTTGAACAGTTTTTCCATTTACATCAGTTATTGTCACTAAAACAACATCAGCCTCTTTGGGATTAAGAAGTGCAGTTGTATTTGAAATAGTTCCATTTATACTTAGAGTTTGATTTGCTATATTTACAGGGTCATTTACTATATCAGCACTATCTAAATCTATTTGAGTTGCATTAATTATAATTTTTGGGTCTAAATTTGCAGAGTATGAAACTGTAGTTGTAGCTTCAGGTGGGAAATAAAGAATATCAGGAAGGTTTATTTTTGTTTGTCCTTCTACTGAGCCAAGTGTAATATCTGTTACATTTGCTATTTGATTAGCTTGGCCTAACTCATTTGTACTTTTACCGTAGTATCTTCCAAACTGTTCCATTAATTCACTAGAAAGAGTTGTTGGAGTTATATTTCCTCCAGCTGTTCCTAAAAGATAATTTCCACTTGCATCAACCATATCACCATTTGTATCTATGGAAAATGCTCCTGCTCTTGTATAAAGAGTTTCACTTCCTCTGCTTTGAACTCCAAACCAACCTTCACCACCAAGTGCTAAGTCAAAAACATTATCTGTAAATTGAAATATTCCTTGTTGCATATTAGTTTGTGTACCACCTGGACGACTACCATGTCCTATATCGTTTATTGTCCCTTCAAAATAAGAGTCCGACATAGCTGTTGCAAAATGTGTTGCAAATTCTGGAGTATTTCCTTTGTAACCAATAGTACTAATATTTGAAATATTATTAGCCCATACATCCAGACCAAATTGACTTGTTTTAGTACCATTGATTCCGTTATAAAATGAATTATTCATAACCTACTCCTAAAAGAACTCTGCTATATATTCCATAGGTATATAAGAAGAACCAAGTTTCATCATTGGTTTACCACTTTCATATCTAACAGACTCAACAGGATATATACCAAATTGAGTCTCTTGTTGTTTATCATTTGCATCAAGATATTCTGATTTAACACTATAATATCCTGACGGAAGTTGTTCTCCATCATCACTAAAACCGTCCCATTCAAATGCTAAAACGCCACTTTTACCTTCTTGACTTTCAAGTGATATTTCTCTTACTACTGCACCATTTTTATCGGTTATAGTCATTTTTCCTGCTTTAATCTCTTCTTGAAAATATATTTCAAATTGAGCTGGACCAGATTCTGGAAGTGTTACTGCATTTGAGCCAAGGCTTGCCATTTTACCTATAGCTGAGAGTGCTCCCATATCCATATTGTCATTTAATCTACTTACTAAATCTTCCATTGCTTTATTTGTATTTTCTGCAGATTCTAGAGTTGCTAGTTGTGAAGTTTGACTAAGGATTTTTTCACTATCCATTGGCTCAGTTGGATCTTGGTATTGAAGTTCTATTAAAAGAAGCTTCATAAAAGAATCTTTATCTAAAACACCTCCGGGATTTTCTACTACACTATTTGTCGAGCTACCATTTGCTAATGCATTTACATCTTGTGATATTCCATTAACTGCCATAATTTATCCTTTATACATACTGAGGAACAACAAGTTCTATACTAGTTGTTTCATCTTCTACATTTTCATCTTCAAAAGTATCATCGAACTCTTTTGATGCCTTATTATTTTGTTGTTGTTCTTTATTCTCTTTTTGATTAGAGAAGTTCATATCTAAGTTTGTAAATCCCATATTTACAAGTGAATTTTTAAATTCTGCTTGGTTTTGAGTAAAAATTGACATGGTATTTGTATTAGATGATATATTTACATGTAAATTGTTTCCACGGTTTACAATTACAACGTCTACTTCACCTAATCCCTTTGGATTTAATGCCATTTGTACTCTCATAAAAGGAGGTTTATAATTTTCTAATTTTTCTTTAAATTCAGCAGCAAAATTACTAAAAGTATCCCTTGATGGGCTTAATTGTTTTGAAGCTAAAGTATCAGTTTTTATTTGTGGTTTAATCTCACTTCTATTTATTGTTGGTTCTGTTTTTATTTCGCTAGTTTCTGCTGTTTTTATTTCTACTTTTGCATTTTCACTGTTTATTGCCGTTGCAGTAGTCGTTTTTGAGGCAGTTGATTGTTTATCTGTTTTTATACCTTGAAGAATGTTTTCTATTAATCCTTTTTTAGGTATATTTGATTCTACTTTTGGCTCGTTTACTCTAGTAGTTTCTGGTGCTTTTATTTCACTATCTGCTTTTACATGTAAATCATCTTTTAATACTTTTGATTTAACTTCTTGTTTCTCATCTTTAACTATTACTTTAGGAGCTTCTTCTTGAGCTACTTTTATAGTTTTTTTAACTTCATCGTTTATTTTAATAGATATATTTTCTTTTTTATCTTCTACTATTTTTTCATTAACAACTTTTTCAGTAGTAATTTTTTCTTTAATAACTTCTTTAGCTACCTGTACAGGAGTTTCTTTTTTATCTTCTTTATTAGAACTCATAATTTTTTCAAAAAGAGTAGGTTCTTTTTTTATTTCTGTTTTTGGTTTTTCTATATTATTAAGTGATAAAACAGTTGGTTTTATTTCAGCATCTTTTTTTGTTTCTAATAATGATTTATCAGCTGTTTTTGTAGTTTGTTCTTCTTTTGGAGCAACAAAAAAATCTTTTTTAGCTAGAATTGGAAAATCTTTTTTTAAAGTTTCAATATCCATATTTTTTACTGATATTTTTTCTAAACCCAAATCATATTTTTTTGATAATTTTAAAAGGTCTGCTATATTGTTAACTTCTTTTAATTCTTTCATAGCAGTTTCACTATTTATTAGTTTTTCAAGTTTATTTGAAAGTGAAGGAAATGATTGAGCTTTTGGATCTTGGTTTTTTATTAAGGAGATAACTTTTAAAAGATCTTCTAGTAGATGGTTATCTAAAGATTTTTTTTCACCTTTATTATCTAAATCGACTTTGGTCTCTTGCATTGATTTATTTGAGTTATTTAAATTTAAAGAGAGTTTACTGTCATCTTTTGATACCTGTATAGACTCTTTTATCTGAGCAAACATTACAGATAAAAAGTCTTTTGAAGAGGCTTTTTCATCACTTCCTGCTACTTCTTTTAAAGTTTTTGAAGAAGGTTTTGTTTTTGCTACATCAACACCAGTTGAAATTGAAAATATCTCTTTCATAGTTTGCCTTTAGAAATTTATCTATCGATATAAAAGCAAAAGATGTTCCAACTCTTAACATGTAGCTATTTTAAGAAAATTTAGATATAATAT
>CBDLTN010000097.1:0-9269 GCA_965306065.1 uncultured Sulfurospirillum sp.
TTTAATGCAGAGTATATACAAGAGATTCTTCCTACAAAAAAAAGAACATTGTCTTTAGATGGTAATGCAGCATTGAGATACAGAATTTTAAGAACACTATTTTATACTTTTAGCAGTTCTATTAAAAGCGATTCAGATTATTATGATACCATAGATTACACTATTGCTAATAATGTTGAATACTCATTTAGAAAGTTTAAGTTATCATTGAGTAGTGATTACTGGACAAAGTCTAGTAGCCAAACTGGCGATGAAGATGAGTTTAAAACTATGTTACAATTATCAAGAACATTTTAGGAGTTTACATGAGAAAAATCTTTATATTATTTGTTTTTTTAACACAATCACTTTTATATGCAAAAACAGTTACTGATAAACTTATAGTATGGCCTTCACCTCCACAAAAGGCAAGGATACAATATACTGGCTCTTTGACAAAAACAACTGATATTGGTATAAAAAAAGGATTTTTTTCAAAAGTATTTAATTTCGTTTTAGGTGAGGATGAAAAAAGACTTGTAAAACCATTTGGTATCGATGTAACAGATGAAAAAATAATAGTTACTGATACTGCTCAAAAAGCTCTTTATATTTTTGATAAAAAGAATAATCGATTAAAAATAGTAGACTCGTTTAATAATATTATATTTAGTTCTCCAATTGATGTTGCTACAGATGAGAGAGGTTATATATATGTTTCTGACTCAGTGCTGGGAAAAGTTTTTGTTTTTGATGATAATGCAGAGTATAAATTTCAAATAGGTGTTTCAACCAACCTTAAAAGACCTACAGGAATTGCTATAAATGATAGATTAAATAGAATCTATGTATCTGATAGTTTAGCTGGTAATATAAAAGTATTTACTCTTGATGGATTATATATAAAAACTATAGGCAAACAAGGTTCTAATAATGCAGAATTTAATAAACCAACTTTTTTAACAATAGGAAAAAATGATAATCTGTACATAAGTGATTCTATGAACCAACGTATACAGGTTTTAGACCAAGATGGTAAATTTATTTTTAAATTTGGTCAGCTTGGTAGAAGCGGAGGTACTTTTTCAAATCCTCGAGGTATTGCTTTAGATGAAGATGATAACATATATGTTACTGATACTCTTTTTAATAGTGTACAAATTTTTAATCAAAAAGGTGAACTCCTTCTTATATTTGGAGAGTTTGGAGAAAATGAGGGTGAATTTTCTATTCCTGAAGATATTTTTATAACTCCAAAAGGTGAAATTTACGTTGTTGATTCTTATAACATGAGAGTTCAAATGTTTGAACATCTTCATTCAATAGATGAATAGGAAAAATAATGAGAATACTGCTAAAGCTGTTTTTTTTAATAATGATAAATATATATTTAAATGCAAGTATAGTTGACACTAAACATAATATGTCGTCGAGTGGACCAGGAACTGTAAAATCTGCAACTGAAGGTGAAGTTTGTGTTTTTTGTCATATTCCACATAATGCTCAACCCGGAAAACCTCTTTGGAACAGAACCATGCCTACATCATCTTATACTATGTATTCAAGTACTTATTTGGAAAGATTTAATTATCCGGTACCGAGTGATTTAGGAAGTGCAAATAGTGAACCAGGTCAATTATCACGTCAGTGTTTGAGTTGTCATGATGGAACAGTCGCCATAGGAAGTATATATGCTGTAAGAGGAACTGCTTTGGGAAGTGCTATTGCGGTTTCAGATACAAATCCAGATGGAACTATGAAAAATACATCATCAGCTTTTATAGGAACTGATTTAAGAAAACATCATCCTGTTGGATTTGAATATGATTCTACTAAAACTCTTAGCATAGGTGTTGATACTAAAACAATAGAGTTAAAAGGAACACCAGATTCGCCAGTTAAACTGTTTGCAAGTAGTGGAAAAAATTATGTAGAGTGTTCATCATGTCATGATCCACATAAAAACAATACAAAATTTTTAAGAGTTGATAACCAAGGCAGTCATGGTGCAAATATAAAAAAGACTTGTACCTCTTGCCATGATAAAGATGGTTGGACAGGAAGTGCTCATGATTCTCAAACAAATACATATAGTGAAGCAAGTATAAGTACAAAATATGGAACAAATAGAATAGATAAGCTAGGCTGTATTAATTGTCATACACCTCATGATGGAAATGCACCTGAGTATCTTTTAAGACAAGTTGAACAAAATACCTGTTTTCAAGGTGCGGGAAGTTCAACAAGTACAGTTCCATGTCACGGAACAGGAGGTGCTAAAGATGTTGAGAGTATTTTATCAGGAAGTGCTGGACACGGCTGGCTTTTAAAAAATCAAGATGGTGTACATACGAATCTAGATTATATGTATGGAACAGGTATCAGTAGGAATCCTGCAGGCTCAAAAGGTATATCATGGGGAGATTCTCAGCATGTAGAGTGTATGGATTGTCACAATCAACATGAATCTAAAACTTTACCTAAAAGAGTTGCCAATACTGATTGGTATCCAACTAGTATAAATAAAGGAAACGAGATAAGTAAATCTGGGGCACTTACTGGTGCTAGTGGTGTTGAGCCAACTTGGTCAGCACAATGGACACAGCCTACTACTTTTAGACCTCTAAAGTCTGCCACAAAAGAGTACCAGATATGTATGAAATGCCACTCTTATTATGGACTAGGAACAGTTTCAGGAGGAGTGAGTAATTATCCAATACCAAGTGATCCAAGTAGAAATTTTACTGATCAAGCTTGGGAATTTAATGTAAACAATGTCTCAGGACATCCTGTAGTGATTGGAAGAAGTGGAAAAGGGTTTGGTGCTTTACCAAGTGGAGATCTAAAATCGCCTTGGAATTCAACTATGGGAAGTCAAACAATGATGTGTTCTGACTGTCATGGCTCCAGTACTGAAACATCATCAAACTACATAAAAGGACCTCATGGCTCATCTGTAAAATTTATGCTTAAGGGAGCAAATACTAAGTGGCCATTTACAAGTGGAACTACAATGTTTAAAATTGGTGGTGGAAGTATAAATCCATCAACTGGAGCATTTTGTTTAAATTGTCATAATGTAAGTAGCCCTAATGGACATAAAGCTCCTGCTGATGAGATGGAAGGTCTTTATTGTATGAGATGTCACAGTCGTATCCCTCATGGAACCAATAGACCAAGACTGTTTGTTTATAAGAGTGATCCTGCTCCTTATCATTATGCCAATTATGGTTTGATGACAAGTTTAACTTCTGATACAGAAGGTGGTGCAAAAGCAAATCAAACAGGTGCAGTAAGCGTCAATGAAAACGCCAAAAATGATAAAAGGTGCGATGCTCACTGATGAAGATTATATTTTTAAAATTATTTATGCTTTTTGCTATTTCTTTGTATGCTAAGGAAGAAATAGCACAAAAGCCTTTTGAAGAGTTAATTATTGGGTACAACCATGGTTTTATTAAAGCTATGCAAAAAAGAAAATTTAATCATCTCCAAGAGTATTTAACTCAGCAAATATATTATAAAACCAGAGTTTGGATCGAGTCCTTTCAAGCTAATAATTATTTTATGCAGTCAATGCTTTTAGAAATGAAGTTTGAAGATTTAGTAGTTGAGCAGTACAGTGCTACTTTTGTAACAAAAGAGCAATGGAAATATAGATATATAGATATTAGAACAAATGAAGTGGTAAAAAAGCCACATTTAGTTGATTATAAGATGAAATACTTTTTTGTACTTTTAGAAGATGGTACATGGAAAATAAATCATATAAAAATCTTAGATGAAAAAGAAGAAGAGATAAAAGAATGATAAGATTTTTATTATGTTCAATTTTATTTGTAAATATTTTATTTGCAAATCCACTTAGTGTAATAGATAAAGAGTATGCACAGAAGTTTTCAAAACTGTTGGTTCAAAGTAAAGATGGAAGAATAAAACCTATTGATACCCAAAATTTGGATTTACTAAACAAACTAATTTCTAAAATAGATTATAAAGGGGTACCATATAACCAAGTAATATTGGGCATGACGTATATGCCTCAAATTTGGTCTGATGTAGAGATGTTTGAACTTTTACATGTAAAGATTCAAAAGCTTTTACATGTAAAGAAAAATATGATCTCTTTTAATGCTTTTTATAAGGGTGATAAGTATCTTTTAGAAAATGAAGTTAAGAGAGCATCAAACATTAAAGAGAGTGAAAGAGACTCCTATGAGAGAGCTTTAATCAAGTTAGATGAGAAGATAAAAATTACCAAACATATCTATGATAAAGGTTTTATTAGAGTTTTTCCTCTACAAAATAGTATCAATGATACTTGGTATTCTCCTTTGAGTTTAAAAGAGAATTTTTTTAATAAAACAAAATATGAAGCACAACTCTTATATGTTCAAAACAAAAAAGCAGTACAAAGTGCTGTATTTGACAAAGATTGGAAAAAAGCATTTGAAACTTTAGATAACATTTTTGCTTTTCAAAAAAAACATGGTGGGAATGTTCTAATATCTGAAGATAAACTAGATATAGAGATATTTTACAACAAAATTCTTGTGTTTGAAAAACTATATCCACTTTATTTACTAATGGGTTTAATTTTGATTGTAACTATGTTTGGTACACTTATAAGTAAAAAAGACTTTAGTCTAGCAAATAAGATTTTATCGTATATAGTTTTAATAACTTTTTTTACTCATACTATTGGATTAGCTTTAAGATGGTACATAAGTGAATATGCCCCATGGAGCAATGCTTATGGTTCAATGCTTTTTATATCTTGGTCTATTGTTTTAGCAGGACTCATTTTTGCAAGAAAATCACTTTTTGCTTTGGGAAGTACATCTTTTTTAGGTGGAATTTTGCTTTTTGTAGCACACCTTAACTGGATTGACCCACAAATATATACGCTTGCTGTGAATCTTCAATCATATTGGCTTACAATTCATGTTGCAATTATTTCTGCTTCTTATGGTTTTTTAGCACTTAGTGCTCTTTTAGGTATCATAACATTGATACTGCTTATTTTAGATAAGTACTCATCTCTTGATGTAAATAAAAACATAAAAGAGGCATATAAAACCAATGAAATATCTATGATATTAGGATTTATACTTCTTAGTATAGGAACACTTCTTGGTAGTGTTTGGGCAAATGAGGCATGGGGAAGAATATGGGGTTGGGATCCTAAGGAAGCTTGGTCTCTTATCTCGATATTTATATATATGTTATGTTTACATGTAAGGCTGATTCCTCAAATATATAGTCTATATCTATTTAGTGTTTTATCAGTAATTTCATATAGTACTATCATAATGACATACTTTGGTGTAAATTACTTTTTTGATGCTATTCACGTATATGCGGCTAAGAGTGGAAGTGAAATTCCTTCATTTACGTACTATGTAGTTGCTTCTGTTTTAATTCTTATCTCTATTGCTTTTTCTAACAGGAGTTACAAGTGCAAAAATTAATAAAGATTACATTTTTATTTATAATTGTTTTAATTATTTCTATTGCATTTGCAACATTTATAGAAAACTCTGATGGAGCAGATGAAGCATGGAAACTTATTTATGATTCAGTCTGGTTTGAGGTTTTATCCTTTTCAATTGTTATTCTACTCATAGCCAATATATTAAAATCACAAATGTATAAAAAAGAGAAACTTGTTATATTTGTTTTTCATTTTGCTTTGATACTTATATTTATTGGAGCTTTTATTGGTAAGCATTATGGTTTTTCAGGTATCTTACATGTAAGCCAGAACAGCTCAGCAAATGTTATGGAGAGTAAATATAATTACTTTATTATAAAAGCAAAAAAAGCAGATAAAACAGAAGAGCTTAGTTTTAAAGGTGTTAATGGATTTAAAAAAGAGTTGAGTCTATTTGGTAAACCTTTGAAGATAACAGATAAAATAATATATAAAAATGCTAAAAAAACCTTACATGTAACACCAGGAAAAACTAGAAGAGGTGTTATAGCTTTTGAAATACTTACAGAAGATAAAAGAAAAAAATATCTTTTTGACAATCCAGCAAAAATAGAACAAAAAGATTTTGATATCTATTTTAATATGGAACCAGCTGATGAGAGTAGGCCATATTTTAAGATTGTAGTAGAGATAGGTAAAATGATGCATTTTGTATCTAATTTTGATATTGTGAGTAATTTTGAAGAAGTATATAAAAAAGATACTTCTTATGAAATCCATCCGGGAATTTTGTATAAAGTAAAAGATATACAGATATTAGCTTCTATAATGGCCCCAGAAGGAGAGATAAGCTACAAAGGGACAGATAACCCTATGAATGAGTCAGTTTTTACTATGAACGTAAATTATGATGCTATAAATAAAGATGTAGCATTAATTGAAAAACAAAAATATGTGAGTGGATTTAAAAAAGATTTTAGTATAAACCATACTGATTTTTCACTAAAGTGGGGACCAAAGCATATTAAACTTCCTTTTGAACTAGAACTTAAAAGGTTTGATATTATAAACTATCCTGGTTCAAAAGATGTGGCTTCTTATGAAAGTAAGGTAAAACTAATTGATGTTAAAAATAACAAAACAATAGAGACAACTATAAAGATAAATGAACCACTTAGTTTTGGTAACTATACTATCTTTCAAACTAAGTATGATAGACATGATAGTACACTTTTTGATGTAAATTACAATCCTGGAAAGTGGTTTGTTTATATTGGTTATTTTCTTTTAACTTTAGGACTTATTTTAAACCTTACAAATCCAAATAGTAGATTTAGAAAACTTATCGCTTCTTAAATATCTCTTTACATGTAGATAAGAGTTAGGTTGTATATACCTAACTCTATTTGTTTCTTACACATCTAATATTAAACGTACTTGCAGACTTAAATGTATTTTGTGCTACGGGATCAGCATCATAAAAGTTAATATAATGGGCTTTTATAGTTCCATATCTTGGATCATTGAATTCTGTTGAACTCCAATATCCACTATTTGTGCCATTGTTAACAAAAAGACTGTTTATATGTGGTGCTACCGTTACTTGTGTGTCAACTATAGTTTCTAATTCACTGATAGTTGGAAGTCTCCAATCTGTTGAACCACCCATGTTTAATGCTGAACAATAACTTACTGCTGAAGTCCATGCTTGTTGGTTTGTTTTAACTGCTGCATCATCTTGCCAAACAAGTCCGGTCGCATTTAATGTAACTGAACTGTTTGCTCTTCCATCAGTTGCTGTCTCTTGACCAAGATCTGAACGAACACATCTGGTATAGTTTGAATTTATTTTTGAATAGTGACCTACTGTACCACTGTTAAACTTAACATCATGTGCTCTTAGTGAATCGCCTACAAAAGTTTCACTTGACCAGAAGTAACCATCTTGAGTATTTGAAAACAGTGTGGTATCTAAACTCATAGTTCTTTGAAGAGCTTTTAATTCACTTACTCTAGGAACTCTCCAGTCGTTGAATCCACCCTTGTTTAAACTACTACAGTACGTTTTTGCATCTTCCCATGTTCTTTTTGTTGTGATAGCTGAATCATCTTGCCATGCTAAACCAGAATTTGGTAAGTTCACAAGTGTATTACCAGCATCTCTGTTGTCATCTCCACTTGAAGTTGTAAAAGTAAAAGTTGTATCTGAAGCAAATGTTTGGCCAGTTTCACTTCCTTTTGTTGCACTTTTAATTGTTACTGTATATGGTGTATTTGATGCAAAATCTGTACTTGGTGTAAGTGTTACAGTGTGCCCAACTCCAGATTGAGATACAGTTGCAGTTTTTCCATTTATATATATGTTTGTACTGTTTATAGTACTAGCATCCATAACCTCTGTAAATCTGATTTTTACTGTTGAATCAATTAGGGCTAAATTAGAACCATGTGCAGGTGAACTGTAACATATAGTTGGTCTACTTGTTTGGGTACACGATGAAGCAGATGTTGTAAAGGTAGTTGAGCTTGATGATTGTAATGCATTACCAACTAAATCTTGTACTCCTGTTGTAATATTCAAAGTATGTGTATCATTTAATGCCATAGATGAGTTTGGAGTAACAGTTACAACATTTCCACTAAGGTTTACTGTAGCAGGTACTAAAGCAAAACCAGAGTCTTCTAAGTATATATTTGCACTATTTATAGTTGAGCTTTTCATGTCTTCTGAGAAAGTTATAGTAATAGTAGAAGATGGACTTATATCTGTAGCACCATTACTTGGGTTTATAGAAGATATAGTCGGAGGAATTGCTTCTGGGTCTTGTGTTGTAAAACTAAAATTATAAACAGAAGCCATATTATTTCCTGCCACATCTGTTACCGCAGTACTTACACTTACATTACAACCAATGCTATATGGAAGGTTTGAACTTGGATTGAATGTTGCTGTTGTTCCATTGTCTGTAACCACACCAGTTATATTACCACCACAGTTTAAGGTAATGTTTGAATTGTTTAGAGTAGCACTAGCCATTGCTTCATTGAAGCTTACTGATATATTTGAATTTATAGCAATATCTGTTGCGTTGTTAGTTGGGCTAACTGAACTTACAGTAGGAGGAATAGTCTCAGGCATAGTTGTTGTAAAAGAGAAACTATACGGTGAAGCTAAGTTGTTTCCAGAACCATCAGTTACATTTGTGCTTACTGTAAGCGTAAAGTTTTTGCCCATAGGTAAGTCGCTATCTGGGTTAAACGTTGCAGTATTTGTACTTAGAGTTACAGTACCACTTACTAAACCACCATCTGTGTTGTTATTTAAAGTTATATTTGAATTGTTAATTGTACCAGAAGCCATATCTTCAGAAAAAGTAACAGTCATATTTGATGCTATATCAAATTCAGTAGTTCCATTAGTTGGGCTATTTCCTGTAACTGTTGGAGGTACAGAATCTGAACTTGTTGTTGTAAAAGTTGAAGTAAATTGGCTTGAAAGAGCATTACTTGCACTATCTTGAACACCAGTGCTTACTGTTAGAGTATATTCAGTCAAATCTGATAAAGTAGAGCTTGGATTAAATGTAGCAACATTTCCACTTAGACTAACAGAACCTAATACAGAGCCACCGCCACCACCACTTGAAGTTTGAAATGGACTAGGAGCTGAAGTGTCATTATACAGTCTTGCTTGAGTTATCGTTCCATTATAATTACCTCTACCTGCATAAGACCCAGCAGTATTGCTGTTATCATTACCAACAAAACCACTGTTAGTACCAGCCCCGGTTGAAAAAGCAGATGCAGCAGGGTTTGTTCCAAGTGAGGTTGCTTCACCAGTTGAATTTTCTTGAAA
>CBDLTN010000098.1:0-9047 GCA_965306065.1 uncultured Sulfurospirillum sp.
TAGAAGCATTAATAATTTTTCCTGAATCTATTTTTGTTGCAAGAACTATAAAAGTAGCTGCACATAACATGAACAACATAATAGCTTCATTTCTTGGAACTACTGGATTTTCAATAAGACCAACTGTACCACTGATTGCTGTTGCATAACAAACAACTGCAACGATAGTTGCTACAAAGATACCAACTGAGAGTTTTGCACCTGGTTTTATGTCATATTGTGTTGCACCTTTAACAGTAACTAAACCTTTTGCTAAACGATCTTGGTAAACGCTATCATTCACTAAATCTTTTCCAAGAAAGTTACTGACAAAAGCACCTACCATACAAGCTGCAAAAGTTGTAGGAATACAAATAGCTAAAAGTTGTAGATAACCTACACCTAATGGATCTAACAAACCACTCATAACAACAACTGCTGCCGAGATAGGAGATGCTGTAATTGCAACTTGAGATGCCACAACTGCTATACCTAAAGGACGAGAAGGACGAATACCTTGCTCTTTTGCAATTTCAGCGATAACAGGAAGAGTAGAGTACGCAGTATGTCCAGTTCCAGCCATTAGAGTCATAAAATAAGTAACAGTAGGAGCTAAGTAAGTAATCTGCTTAGGATTTCTCCTTAAGATTCCTTCACCAACCTTTACCATATAATCTAGTCCACCAGCAACTTGCATAGCTGCAATTGCAGAAATAACTGCCATTATAATTAATATAACATCTATAGGAATACTTCCTGGACTCATGCCAAGTCCCAATGTTAATGCTACAACACCTAATCCACCGGCAAAACCAATACCAATTCCCCCAATTCTGGCCCCTAAAAATATAGCGCCAAATACAACTAGTAACTCTAAACCTACCATCATAATAATCTCCTTTGATTTGATTGTTTTTTGTTTTTTGTTTCTCTATTTATTTAATCTTGGTTTAATCATATTCTCTGGTTTAATAATTTCATCAAGCTCCTCTTTTTTTAATAATTCCTTTTCTAATACAATGTCATATACAGAACGACCAGTTTCTAATGCTTCTTTTGCAACCTTAGTAGAGTTTTCATACCCTATAAATGGATTTAAAGCAGTAACTAAACCAATACTGTTCAATACTAAATTATGACAATGTTCTTTATTTGCAGTGATTTTACATACACATTTGCTTGCTAAAGTTTCAAAAGCATTTTTCATCATGTTAATCGAGTTAAACATGTTATATGCTATAACTGGCTCAAACACATTCAATTGCAACTGTCCACCTTCACTAGCCATTGTGATAGTAACGTCTGAACCTATAACTTGAAAAGATACTTGATTTACTACTTCAGGGATTACTGGGTTCACTTTACCTGGCATAATTGAAGAACCTGGTTGCATCGCAGGAAGATTTATCTCATTAAACCCTGTACGAGGACCTGAACTTAAAAGTCTTAAATCATTACATATTTTAGAGATTTTTGTTACGACTCTTTTTAATACCCCAGAAATTTGAACATATGCACCTGTATCTTGTGTAGCTTCTACTAAATCTTTAGCTGTTACAAAAGGACGACCTGTAACTTCTTGAAGTTTTTTCTCAACCAATACTGTATATTGAGGATGCGAATTAATACCTGTTCCTATTGCAGTAGCTCCTAGATTCATTTCACGAACCAATTGTTGAGCTTCACTTAAACGTTGCATATCTTCATCTAACATAGTCACATAAGTATGAAACTCTTGGCCTAGTGTCATAGGTACTGCATCTTGAAGTTGAGTTCTACCCATTTTTATAACGTCTTTAAATTCTATAGATTTTTTCTTAAATGCATTTCTTAGTATTAACATAGAGTCTTTTAGTTCATAAAGCTTTTCATATAAAGCTACGCGAAGTGCTGTTGGATATGCATCATTAGTTGACTGAGAAAGATTTACATCATTATTTGGATGTATATATTTATACTCTCCTTTTTCATGACCTAGTATTTCTAAAGCTCTATTTGCAATTACTTCATTTGCATTCATATTTGTTGAAGTTCCAGCTCCACCTTGAATCATGTCAACTACAAATTGATCATGGAATTCTCCTGCGATGATTTCATCACATGCTTCACAAATTGCATTTTTTTTATGCTCTTCTAATAAATCTAATTCAAAATTTGCTAATGCTGCTGACTTTTTTACTTTTGCTAAAGATACTATAAAAGTAGAAAATCCTGCTAAAGCTACGCCTGTAATATGAAAGTTTTCTTGTGCTCTCGCTGTTTGTACTCCATAGTAAACTTCGTTAGGAATTTCTTTTTCTCCAATTAAATCGTGTTCTATTCTTGTTCCCATAATATTCCTCCTTCATTTATTTTCAATTTCTTAAATATATTTATTAAATCTTCAGTGGAAGTTTATAGTGTCTAAATGAAATAAAAGATACTTTTTTTCTTCATTATTTGGATGCACTTAATAAAAAGGAAAATTAAAAATTAAAACTATGCTTTTAAAACAACCTAATAGTAGATATTTTAGATATTTTTTTAACAATAGAAAAAAAATTTTGAAATATTTTAATTATTTTAAATTATTAAAGTGTAGTTTTACATGTAAAGAGATGAGGAGAAAGAGGTAACAGTATAGATAAGCTACCTCTTTATTCTATATTATCAAGTTCTAAAGGACTCTAGTTTAGTATTTAATGATTCAGTCATTTTACTCAAGTGCTCAGCTGCACTTGCTACTTCCTCAACACTTCTCACATTTTGTGCTGACATACTATCTATTTGACTTACATTTTTTATAATCTTTTCCATATCATCACCTGTTTGAATATAACTTGTAACAGTTTTATCTGCCATACTTGTTGCACTGCCCATAAGAGTTGAAAGATTATTGATTTTTTCTTCAACACTAACTGCAGTAACACTTAACTTTTCTACTTTTTTACTATTAAGCGTCATTTGTTCACTTGAATCCATAATTGATTGAACTATAACACTTATTGTTGAATTAATCTCTACTAATGATTTTTGTGTACGTTCAGCTAATTGTCTTACTTCATCAGCAACTACTGCAAACCCTCGTCCATGATCACCAGCACGTGCTGCTTCAATTGCAGCATTTAATGCAAGAAGATTTGTTTGGTCTGCAATATCTCCTATAACTTGTAAAACATCTTTTACTTGTTCCGTATCACTACTTAGTTGTTGAATTTTAATCGCTAATTCAACTTCTGTAGATACAGATATCTTTATCTCTTGTGTTAAATCTAAGATTGCTTGGTTTGCTTCTTTTAAAAAACCATTTGCATGTTCTAAATCTTCTCTAGATGTTTTAGCTTCATCCATACTTACACCCATCTCATTTTTTATGACATCGGCTTGTTTTGTTGCACTGTTTAGTACATTTGTTGACTCTTCTAATAATTTACCTACTTCAAGTGATGTTGTTGAAAGTTCATGTGCTATAGATGAGTTTTCACTTGACTGATTTTTTGCATCTGTAATTAATAGTCTAACTTTTTCAATGAAAAAATTTATTTCATTTCCAATTTTAGAGATTTCATCATTTCCATTTATTTCTAAACGCTTTGTTAAATCTCCTTCACCGTGAGAAATATCTTGCATTAGTAGGTATAGTCTATCCATAGGTTTCATTAAGTATTTTAATAAAAAGTACATAAAAGACAAAGATATAAAAATAAAACTAACTATAAATATTATATTGTTTATAAACTCTTTTTTTACAGTTTTATATACTGATGCTTGTTTTAAAACTATTGAAAAAACCCAATTTTTGTTCTTTAAAAGAGTAGTATACATAATCATTTCATCATCATGTAAAGTAAATTCATGTCTAAAGTTATCTTTTGATAAAACGCTATCTTTAACATTCTTATCTTTTATATTTGTTATCTCTTCAATAGTTTTGCCAATTAAATCTTTTTTACCAATAATGACCTTTAAATCTTCATTTAAAAGTACACTATATCCTTCATTTGAAAGCTCTACATTAAGTACTGATTTAATAATATCTTTTAATTCCATAGAGCCGGTTATAACACCTACTGCTTTATTTGATGAATTAAAAATCTTATGAGAAAAAGTTATATACAATTTTCCATCACTTGCTCCTATATAAGGGTTACTGATGAAAATTCCATCTGTTTTCATAGCACCTTTATACCAAGGTCTTACTCTAGGGTCATAATTCTTTTTTACTCTTTGGTCATAATAAACTACACGACCATCTGTAAAACCTGTCAGAGCAAAACCAAAATTACCACTTGCCATTTCTAATCTTAATAATCTAGCTATTTCATCTTCTTGTGTTAAATGATTATATTTCCCAACTTCTTTACTAAATGACTGCACAATCAGACTTTTATCTTTAATCCAATTATCTGTCTTGTTTTTTAAACTATTGAGTATGATATTTTGTTCAATATTAGCATGTGTTTTAATAGTCTTTTTTTGTTGATGATTATTATATATTGATAGGGAAAATAGACAAACGCTAAGTAGTAGTGCACTTCCCATAAAAATTTTTGTTCTAAATCCTAATTGCATTTTATTTCCTTGATTTATATTTTACATATTTAATAGGCAAAACAATTTCCATAGTGATTCTATTGGAATATTGTTTTAGAAATTTGCGATAAAAACTAAACAAATTTTTTGTTAGTTCTTATATGTTAAGGTAGTAGCTAACCTGATAAATACTATCAGGTTAGCAAAAATTATTTTTTATTTATTTTATACGCAGCACGAAGAAATATATCTAAACCAGAAGATAAACAATATTCATCAAAATCAAAACATTCATTATGATGACCTGCTGATAATTCTGTGCCAATCATAGCATATCCACTTTGTCCTCCAGCTTTTTGCACTGTTCTCATAAAATGTGCATAATCTTCACAAGCGCCAAAGTCGTAGTTTTTTACTATTAATTCATTTTTAATATATGGCGACTCTAAAGAAACCTCTTCAACTAAATCAGTTATAAATTGACTACTATCTCCTCCAGCTGTCCCACCTGTATCTTTTACTTCAAAAGACACTGAATGAATTTTCGCAACACCTTCAACAATATTCATGCATTTCAATTTCATAAACTCATTTAATTCAGTTGTAACACCTCTTGTTTCACAAGCCATAAAAGCATTAGGAGCGATTACGTTTCTGCCTTCACCAGCTTTTAATACACCTACATTTATCCTTGTAATTCCATCAGCATGTCTAGTAATTGCGTGCATTTGAATTGCTGCTTCTGCTGCAGCTAATAATGCATTTGAGCCATCTTGTGGTGCTCCAGCAGCATGTGCTGATGTACCTATAAAATTAACATCAAATTTTGAAGTTGCTAAAAAATTATCAATCCCGCATATAATACCTGCTGTTTTTTTAGCCTGAAAACCTATATGTGCACCAAGTAAATAATCAACATCTTTTAAAAATCCTGTTGGTTCCATTCCAACAGCACCTCTGCACCCTTCTTCCGCAGTTTGGAATATAAATTTAAATCTGCCTTTAAAATGTTCTATATTTTCGCTTATTATTTTAGCTAAGCCTAAACCAATTGTAATATGTCCATCATGTCCACATGCATGAGCAATACCCTTAATATCTGAGCTAAAACCTTCTTTATATGGTTTATGAGTATCTTCTTTACTTTCAGTAACATCAACCCCATCAATATCAAATCTAAAAGCAAAACAAGGACCACTACGTTTTGTATCAATTTCGGCAACAACTCCTGTTAATCCGTCTTCCATAACATCTAATAGATGATGATCTTCTTCATTTAACAGGTTTTTTGCTCTTTTTATAGCTTCCAAAGATGTATCTTTCGTACCTAAGCCTTGTCTTGATTCAGGTTCAACTATTTCTCTACCCATCTTAAGGTCATAACCATAGGATTGCATTTTTTTTATAATTTCAGCTGTTGTAAAATAAGTATGCCAACCACTTTCTGGATGTTTATGAAAATATCTTCTATTTGATATTAATTCCTCTTGTAACTCTTCTACCTTCTCTTTTATGTTAAACACGTCATATCCTTATTGTAATTTAAGATATACAATATTACTCTACGAAAATGACCTTAGTGAGATATTTTTATTACATAACCAAAAGAATATAAACACAAATCAGACCTAAGAACATTCCAAAAAATGTTCTTTTAACCATATCTATTGCTGTTACTTTTGCAAATCCTGCACATATAATTGCAGCTCCTGAAAGAGGTGACATTGTTCTTCCAAGTGCACCACTAATTGCGGCTAAAGAACCCATGTTTTCTATACTCATACCAAAAGATTCTGCATAAGGTGTAATAGCTTCATTAAATGCTAAAGCAGCAACGTCTCCAGAGCCTGTTATTACTGCAAGTAAAAAAGGTCCAAGAGCTGCACCAATTCCAGCAATACTTGGATTTGAAATTAAAAAATCTATAAATAATTCTTCTGTACCTAAAGCTTTTATTCCTGAAACAAAAACTGTTGCAGTTATTATGATACCTAATATGTTAGCATAAGCTTCACCCATACCATCAAAGAACTTCTTCGTAACTTCTGAAGGGTTTACTCTTGTAACAATTACAGCAACAAATACACCTATAATCATCGCTTGTGCAACACCCATTTTTAGCTCAGGAACAACTCCTGTAAAACCTAAGATTAGGATTATTAAAGGTATAACATTAACAAAAGCAAATAATGGATTTACTTTAAAATTTGTATCAATTTTAAAATCTGCATCGTCACTTACATAACCTTTATGCTCTTTTAAATAAACCGCTAGAAGACCTAGTGCCACAGCTGCAACAACAACACTTGCAATTACAGCAAATTTATGATTGTTAAGAACTTCTAAAACACTTATATCTGCTAATTTTGCAATAAAAGGGTTATGAGATAAACCAGGACTTAACATACTACCATATGTTCCACTAAATACTGCAGCTGCTGCCATTACTGGTCTAACTCCTGAATATATTAAAAGTGGAATAAAGATACTACCAACTGCTGCTGCACATCCTGCTGCTGAAGGTAAAGCTATATTGATAGTAAAAGTTAACAGTGTTACGACAGGAATTAAAAATATACCCGCTCTTCTTATAACACCTGCTAACATCCCAATTAGATGTTTATCACAACCTGTAATCTTCATAACAGTAGTAAAACCCATAACAGAGCATATGACTTGAATTAAGCCACCTGTTGTCATACTAGTAGCAAAAGCATCTAGGGCAATTGTAGGATTTAAAGATACAGTTGCCATAAAAACACCAGAGGTTAATAGGACTAGCCTTGTATCGTATTTATTTACAAGTAAATAGACTACAACCAGTATAGTAACAATTGAGACAGCAAAATTCAAAACCTCCAACTATAATCCTTATAAAACTTATGCTACACAGTTAGGAAAATCAAATACTACTTTTCCACTTTTAATGGTTAACACTGAAGCACCTTTTAGTTTTTTTCCAAAAAGAGGTGAATTTTGTGATTTTGATTTATTTAATTTTTCATCATACATATACTCTTTATCAGGATCAACAATAGCGATATCAGCAAGCATACCTTTTGCAATTTTCCCTTTATTTTTTAAGTTCAAAATTTTTGCTGGATTTGAAGATGTTAATTCCACCATTCTTTCCAAAGTAATAACTTTTTCTTCTACCAGTTTTAACGTAAGAGGAATCAGAGTTTGTAGTCCAAGTATTCCAAATGGAGCATTATCAAATTCAACAAATTTTTCATCTACATGATGAGGAGCATGGTCAGTTGCTATAACATCAACTACTCCACTTTTTAAACCTTCTCTCATAGCTTCTACATCATTTTGAGTTCTTAGAGGAGGTGACATTTTAAAATTTGTATCATAACTTAGCAAACGACTATCTGTAAAAGTAAAATGGTGAGGAGCAACTTCACAAGTTACATTAATTCCCTCTTTTTTTGCCATTTCAATAAGTTTTAATGACCATGCAGAACTAACATGAGCTATATGAATATGTCCTTTAGTCAATTTTGCTAAAAGCAAATCTCTTGAAACCATAATTTCTTCTCTCTCAGAAGGCATTCCTTTTAAACCAAGTTTTGTTGATACTTTTCCTTCATTCATAACTCCACCACGACATAAAGAACAATCTTCAGAATGAGAAATAATAAAAGAATTAAATCCTTTAGAGTATTCTAAAGCACTTTTCATAACACTACTATCAGTAACAGGTAATCCATCATCAGAAAATGCAACTGCACCACCTTCTATCATATCACCCATTTCAACAATACTTCCGCCCTTAAAACTTTTAGTAACAGCCCCTATTGGTAAAAGATCAATCAAACCTCTTTCTTTAGCTCTTCTAATCATAGCTTCTGTAATAGATCGATTATCATTCAAAGGTGAAGTATTAGCCATTGGTAAACATGTTGTAACACCTCCAGCTACCGCTGTTTCACTACCTGATATAGTATCATCTTTATATTCGTATCCAGGATCTCTAAAGTGTACATGCATATCTATAAGTCCTGGTATAATTAACTTATCACTTGCATCAATTATCTTATCAGCTTCTATTTCATCAGTTGTAATATCAACTATAATATCATCTTCAATAACTACATTTGCCTTTATTTTTTTATCACTATTAACGATAGTTCCGTTTTTTATAAGTATTTTCATTATTTATATTAGCCTTTTCGATTTAAATTAAGAATATTTAAAACTGCCATTCTAACAGCAACACCATTTTCTACTTGATTTAAAATAACAGAACAATCAGAATCTGCAACATCAGAATTAATTTCAACTCCTCTGTTTATTGGTCCTGGATGCATAACAAGTGCATTTTTATTTGCAAGTGCAATTCTTTGTTTATTTAAACCAAAAAACTTAGCATATTCTCTTAATGAAGGAATTAATGTTTCATTTTGTCTTTCTAGCTGTATTCTCATCATAATTACTACATCACTTCCTTCAATTGCCTCTTCCATTGATTTACAAACTGTACAATTAAAAACTTCTGAGTGAATAGGAATCATTGTATTTGGTCCAAATATTTTAACATTCATCCCTAG
>CBDLTN010000099.1:0-9010 GCA_965306065.1 uncultured Sulfurospirillum sp.
GTTTTATTAAATACACAACCATATCTTGAAAAAAAAGATTTAAGTCAAATAACATCTCATCTATATATATCTTCTTTGGAAGACTCTTTTATAGTAAAAGCAACTGATTTTGAAATTGGATTAGAATTTACTACTAAAAATATAAAAATAATTGATTCAGGAATAGCTACTGCAAATGGTAAAAAACTTTTAGATATTGTTAAAATATTAAAAGACGATGAAGTTATACTTGAAACAATTAATGATTATTTATATATAAAACAAAATAATTCAAAATTTAAACTTCCTATGTTTAATCCTAACGAATTTCCAGAATTTCCTAAAATAGAAGAAAAACCAAAATTTGAATTAAACAGTACTCTTTTAGTAAGATCTATTAAAAAAATATCATCTGCCATAGATAGTAATAATCCAAAATTTGAACTTAATGGTGCTCTTATAGATATAAAAGATGGTTTTTTAAATTTAGTTGCTACAGATACTAGAAGACTTGCAGTTGTAAGATTAGAAAATCAAATAGAAGATAATTTTTCTTTAATTATTCCTAAAAAAGCAATTGGAGAGATTCAAAAACTTTTCTTTGATGAAATTGAAATGTTTTATGACCAAAACACATTAATTGCAAAATCTAATAACTTTCAATTTTTTACAAAACTTATAAACGGAAAATTTCCTGATTATGAGAGAATTATTCCAAAAGAAAAAAATTATAGACTTCTTTTAGATAGAGCAAAAATGATTGAAGCTATTAAACAAATATCTATAGTTTCAAATGAAATGAAAATTACTTTCAAACCAAATACTATTTTGTTTGAAAGTTTAAATGATGATAATATAGAAGCTAAAACTGAAATAGAATTTACTACTGGATTAGATAATGAAATATTTTTAGCAGTTAATTCTCGCTATTTATTAGATTTTCTTTCAAATATAGAAGAGAATAACTTTACGCTTGGTTTTAACGATACAGGCTTACCTTTTTCACTTGAAAGTGAAAACTTCATGACAATAGTCATGCCAATAATGATATAAAAACTGGAGATAATGAATGAGCGAATATGGTGCAAGTAATATTAAAGTTCTTAAAGGACTAGAAGCTGTTAGAAAAAGACCAGGTATGTATATTGGTGATACTAATATAAATGGTCTTCATCATCTTATATATGAAGTTGTAGATAACTCAATAGATGAAGCAATGGCAGGATACTGTGATAAAATAACAGTAGAACTTACTAATGATGGATCTGCAATTATTACTGATAATGGTCGTGGTATTCCTGTTAGTCATCATGAGGGTGAAAACATGTCAGCTGCAACTGTTGTTTTAACAGTTCTTCATGCTGGTGGTAAGTTTGATAAAGATACTTATAAAGTAAGTGGTGGTCTTCATGGTGTTGGTGTATCAGTTGTTAATGCATTATCATCTAAACTTGTAGCTACGATAAAAAGAGAAGGAAGTGAGCATAGACAAGAATTTTCTTGTGGTATTCCTCAAACTGAACTTGAAGTAGTAAAAAGTACAAATAGAAGTGGAACAAGTATAGAGTTTTGGCCAGATCCTACTATATTTGAAGTAACTGAATTTGAATTTGATACTTTATCAAAGAGATTTAAAGAAATTGCTTATTTAAATCCAAAAATAACAATAGAATTTAAAGATAATAAAACTGGTAAAAGTGAAACTTATAATTTTGAAGGTGGTTTAACACAGTTTGTAACTGATATGAATAAAAGAGAACAAGTTTCTACTCCTGTTCACTATACAGATTCAATTGAAGATGTAGAAGTTGATATTGCTTTAATGTATAACTCTAGTTATACTGAAAATCTTCTATCTTTTGTAAATAATATTAGAACAATAGATGGTGGTACTCATGAGAGTGGTTTTAGAGCAGGTCTTACAAGAGCAATTGTAAATTATGTAAATAATAATGCAAACGCTAGAGAAAAAGATATAAAAGTTACTGGTGATGATGTAAGAGAAGGTCTTATTGCTGTTATTAGTGTAAAAGTTCCAGAGCCTCAATTTGAAGGTCAAACAAAAGGAAAACTTGGTTCAAGTTATGTAAAACCTATAGTTCAAAAACTTACTTTTGAAAAGTTAGTAAAGTATTTTGAAGAGAATCCAATAGAAGCAAAAATCATTATGGGTAAAGCTATTGGAGCTGCTCGTGGTAGAGAAGCTGCTAAAAAAGCAAGAGATTTAACTCGTAGAAAAGATTCTATGAGTGTTGGAACACTTCCAGGAAAACTTGCAGATTGTCAGAGTAAAGATGCAACTATTAGTGAGCTTTATCTGGTGGAGGGAGACTCTGCTGGTGGTTCTGCTAAACAAGGACGTGATAGGGTTTTTCAAGCAATTTTACCACTTAAAGGTAAAATTTTAAATGTAGAAAAATCTCGTATTGATAAAATTTTAAAATCTGAAGAAATAAAAAATATGATTACTGCACTTGGATGTGGAATTGGAGAAGAGTTTAACGAAGAAAAACTTAGATATCATAAACTTATAGTTATGACGGATGCCGATGTTGATGGTAGCCATATTCAAACTTTACTTCTTACATTTTTATTTAGATTTTTAAAACCAGTTGTTGATAATGGTTATGTTTATCTTGCACAGCCTCCTCTTTATAGATACAAAAAAGGTAAAAAAGAAATTTATCTAAAAGATGATAATGAACTTGGAAATTATTTAATTCAAAATGGTATTGGTTCTTTTGAATTTGAAGGTATTGGTAATAATGATTTAATAGATTTTTTCAAAATTGTATCTGCTTATAAAGATATATTAAAAGAGTTAGAAAAAAGATTTTCTGTAATTGCAATTATTCGTCACTTAATTGAAAATCCAGATTTAGTTTCAAAAAGTTCAAATGAACTCTTTGAAGAGTTAAAAAAGTTTATTGAAAATATAGGATATAACCTTTTAAATCATAATGTAACAGATGATTTAGTTCATCTTTATATACAAACAGGAGATGGATTAGAAGAGTTAAAACTAGATGATAACTTTTTTACAAATCCTCTTTATGAAGAAGCACTCTTTATAAAAAGTAAAATAGACGAGAGAGATTTAGACTTTTTAAATGGTAAAGATCCAATTGAAACTCTAATTGAAATAGAGAAAACTGCAAAAAAAGGTGCATACATACAAAGATATAAAGGTCTTGGTGAAATGAATCCTGAGCAGCTTTGGGAAACAACTATGAATCCTGAAAATAGAAGATTATTACAAGTTAAAATAGATGATTATGATGAAGCAAGTGATACTTTTACTCTTTTTATGGGAGATGAAGTAGAACCAAGAAGAAATTATATTCAAGCTCATGCAAAAGATGTAAAACACTTAGATGTATAAGTAGTTAAAATTTATGTTATATTCAGAGTCAAAAGAGAGGGAAAATAGATTTAAAATCTCTCTTAAAATAGGTTTTCCTTTTTTAATTTTGGCTCTGATTCTTTTTTATATATTTAAAATTTCTTCAAATGATATAGAAAGTTTTGTGCTTTCTGTAATTCTAATTCCTATATATATTTATTATATATTTTATCTTATTTATAGGGGTTTTAATTCAACCCTAATTGATCCAATAACAAAAGCTTTTACAAGAAAAGAGATATTAGAAAAAATAAAAAATAGTCAAAATAAAAAATATGAATCTACAGTTATACTAATAAAAGTAGACAATATAGTAGATATAAATGAGAGATATGGAATTACAAATGCTGATAATATACTAAAAATTTTCAGTAATAGATTAGATGAGTTTTTTAAAAATTATAATTTTCAAGATGTATCTATAGGTAGATATGGTGGAGGTCATTTTTTAGTTGTTTTAAAAGCAAGAGAAAAAGAGTTAAAACACTTAGTTACTATATTTGAAAAAGAGTTAAAAAATATAGGCATAAATGATATAGAAATTAAAATAGATTTTTCATTAATAAATTCAAATTATGACAACAATGTAGATAATATTATTAAAAAACTTTTTTCATTGATTGATAAAAATGAAGAAAAATCAGATATAAAACCAAATGAATTTGAAAAAATAATTTGTAATGCAATTGATAATGAAAAATTTATATTTAAATATCAGCCATTACAATGTAAAGATAAAAATAGAGAAATTTTAGAAGTATTAACTAAAATATATTCTAAAAGTGAGGGAATACTCTCTCGTATTCACATACAAAAAGTAATTAATCATCTTGGCTTAGAAATGCAATTTGATAAAAAAGTAGTATCAGTTTTATTAAAAGAGTTAGAAGGTTTTGATTTTTCAAATAGATTAATATCTATAAAATTATCTCCTGTAACTATAAGAAATACGGAGTTTAGACAATTTTTAACAGGAATATTTTATAAAAGTTCATTAAAAGCAGAAAATTTTGTAATAGAATTTTCAGAAAAAAGAGCTTATAAAGAAGTACATAGATTTAAAGAGATATTAACACAATATAAAAAAAGTGGATTTAAAATTGCACTAGATAATTTTGGTGGAGATAATTGTAGTTTAGAATATATAAAAACATTACCAATAGACATAGTAAAATTTGATATAGAGTTTACTAAAAATATAACTAATGAAAAATATAAAAAGATTATTTATGCCTATATAAAACTTTTACACTCTTTAGATATAGAAGCTGTGATAAAATTTGTAGATAAAAAAGAGATATATAAAAAAATAGAAAAATTTGGATTTGATTATGTTCAAGGTTTTCTTATATCAAAACCAAAAAATTTAAAGGATTTATAATGAAATATGGTGAAAAAGAGATAAGAGAGTTTAATATAGATAAAGATTTAGAAATTTGGCCAAATAAACATAAAAAAAATTATGTTATAAAATTAGTACTTCCAGAGTTCTTCTGCTTATGCCCTAGAAGCGGTTATCCTGATTTTGCAACTATTTATATTGATTATACTCCAGATGAGTTTGTAGTAGAGCTTAAGGCTATTAAACTGTATATAAATAGCTTTATGAATAGAAATATATCTCATGAAGATAGTGCAAATGAAATTTATGATGTACTTGATAGTAAACTTAAACCAAAATGGTTAAAAGTTGTAGCAGATTATAACCCAAGAGGAAATGTTCATACTGTAATAGAATTGGATTCAGAGCAAATTAGAAAAGGATAGATATGCTAAGTGCTGGTCTTATAGAACACTTTTTTACATCAGCGTCAATCCAGCGATGGAATGACTACCCAAGAATGGTAGAATTAGTTGAACTTGATAAACAAGCTCATAAATTTATAATAGCATTTTTTTTGGCAAACATGGAAAAAGATGTAAACTATGTTCATCTTATAGAAGCTGGAATATTTGAGTTTCTAAGACGTGGAATTGTTACAGATATAAGGCCAGATGTTTTTAGGCAAGCACTTCAAAAGAAAGAACAAGAGATAAACAAATGGGTTCTATCAAAACTTCATGATGAACTTATAGATATAGAAAATGGAGAGTTTTATAAAAGGTTTGAAAATTATCTGAAAGATTCAAATGTCTATAAAAAAGAGCGTTTTATATTAAAAGCTGCTTCGTATCTTGCTACTCGTTGGGAGTTTTCTATAGTTTATCAAACAAGTAAATTCTTAAGTGGTATTGATAAGGTTAAAGAAGCTGTTGAAGAAGAGATAGAAGATTATTATGAACTTATTGGTGTTAGAAAAATAGCACTCAATAAAAAACTTGCAAAAGTAATAGACTTAAGTGGTCGTCTACGTTTTCAAAAAAGATGGGCACAAACTCCAAGGATTCCTGAAACTTCAGTTTTAGGACATATGTTAATAGTTGCTATTTTAGGCTATTTTTATTCTACACACATAAAAGCTTGTGATAAAAGAGTAGAAAATAATTTTTATTGTGCTTTATTTCATGATTTACCAGAGGCTTTAACACGAGATATTATAAGTCCTGTAAAGTACTCAGTAAGTGGTTTAGATGATATTATAAGTGAATATGAAATAAAGATGATTGAAAATGAAATACTTCCTTTTATACCTTCTCATTTAGTAGATAAATTTAAATATCTTTTAGGTTTATATGGTGATAATGAAAAAGATGAATTTTTAAATAAAATTAACGAAAAAAAAGTTATGGTTGTAGATACACTCTCAACATATAATGAAGATAAATACAACGCAATAGATGGAGTCGCACTTAAAAATTGTGATAGATTATCTGCTTTTATAGAAGTTGTTTTATCAATATCACATGGCGTAAAATCTAAAGAGTTGGTTCAAGGAAAAGAGTTTATAAAAAGGACTCTAAAAGAAAAAGGAAAAGTGGATGGTGTTGATTTTTATAAGTTTGCACTTGAAATAGAAGACTATGTTATGAGCTGATTGGATTATCTAAATTCTAGGTGAAAGCCTTAGCTTTAGTTGGTTCTTAGATAAAACTTGTTTTATTGATTAAGAACGGTTAAATAAAAAACCCCTCTTCAGATGACTGCGGCACATGACTTTATAAGAGTGCTCTGCTGTGTTCCCACCCTGAAGCGGTGCTCGTAAAAAGCATTGCACAGGTCTAAAGAGGAGCGAGCGGTATTATATCAAAAAATTAGCTCCAAGGCAATAGATAAAAGCCATTTGTGAAGTCAATTGTAATAAAAAAACTTTTTTCTTCTTGTATTTTATTAGGTAATGTTTTAAATTTAATTTTTTTACCAGGAATATTTCCATATAAATATAAAATTGGTTCATAATTTTCATGACTTAATTTAGTACTATAAAATTCTAAATTTTCTCTTTTATCACTAATATCTTTTATTTTAGAGAGAATTAAATCTTTTATTAAATGTAATCTTTTTTCTATTTGCTTAGCTATTTTTATATCATCTTCATAACTAGTATCAAAAAATTCTGGATCAATATATGAGTATAACTCATTTGTTTTTTTAATAAGTTCTGACTTTTCTTGAAAAACTATTTTTAATATATTTTCTAATTCTATTTTTTTTTCTTTAAAATTCACTTTGCGTTTCCTTTATTGGAAAATTAATTATAAATTTAATACCTTTATCTATCTCACTTACTGCTTTTATTTTACCATTAAGTCCATTTGTAACTATATTATAAACTATATTTAAACCTAGTCCAGAACCACCACCATCTCTATTTGTAGTAAAAAATGGATCAAAAATCTTTTTTAAATTTGTTTTATTTATACCTTTACCATCATCTTTATAAATCATTTCAATGTTGTTGTTGATTTTTTTAACATATATATCAATGTTACCTTTTTTTATATTTCTAAAACCATGAATTTGTGAATTAATTATAAAATTAGTAAGTATTTGAGAAAAAGATCCAGGATAACTATTTATACTTAATTTTTCATCGCAATGAATACTTATATTATAATCTTCTCTTTTAATTCTATTATGAAGACTTAAAAGTATCTCTTCAATGTATTCTTTAACATTGAAATTTCTTATTTGTTCGTTTGATTGGTCTACTGCTACTTGTTTAAAACTTCTTATTAGTTGTGCAGCACGAGTTAATGATTTGTATATTGAATCAGATATTTTATATGAAGTTTTTAAATAATTTTCAAATTCTTCTTGACTTAGATTGTCATTTGCATATAATTTTTTAAGTTCGCTTGTAATGTATTGGAAGTGTGTAATTCCTGTTAAACTTATACCAACAGGTGTATTTATTTCATGAGCAACACCAGCTACAAGATTACCAAGACTTGCCATTTTTTCACTTTGTACAAGTTGATTTTGGGTTATTTTTAAATTTTTTAGATTTTCTTTTAACTCTTTTGTTCTTGTTTCTACTGTTAATTCAAGTCCATTATTAAGCTCAGTAATTTCTTCTTTTATCTTTTTCCATTCATTAATAAGAAGTAAATTACTTATTTGGTCACTTACTCTACTAACAAATGATATTTCATCTTGTGTCCACATCTTTTGTTTTTTAAGTGTATCAAAAACTATAACACCATACATGTCATCATGAAAATTTATGCTAACATCTAACATAGATTTAACACCTGCTTTTTTCATATCTTCTTTATTATATTCACTTGTACGATGGTCTGTATATACATCATATGCATCAAGTATTTTATGTTTTTTCAAATATGATATAAATTTTGTTAATTGTGAAGTTTTAATTATTTTATTTGTATCTATATGTATATCTTTATCACTTAAATATCTATAAGTACATTTGAGGTTTTCTTCATCTTCAAAAACCCAAAAACTTACTCTATCTACGCCTAAAGTTTTAGTACACTCTTTTAATAAAAAATAGATACCTTCTTTAAAAGATTTATTAAAAAATTCTTTATCTAAAGTTAGTTTTACTATAGTGTTATACTGTTTTTGAATTCTCTCTTTTTGTGCTAATGCATCTTGTTCTATTTTTGTTCTTATTTTTATCTCTTCTTCTAACTTAATATTAGTTAGTTCTAAATTAGTTTTTTGTTTTTTTTGTTTTTCTATATCATTAATAAGATTTTCTCTCATAGTATTTATTGCATTTGCAACTACATCTATAGAATCAAGATTTTTTTTATCTATTTTTTTATTTAATACAAGAGGAATAGATAATCTTTTAGTATCCATATTAGTAGTATAATTAGCCATATCACCAAGATGTCTAATTATAAGTTTTTGTACTATAAAAATAAGTATAAATGCAATAGAAAATACTTTTAATGTTTCTATTAAAATTTTTTCTTTAATTTCTTTATAAATTTTATTTATACTGTTTTCATAAGAACCTTGTATATATATAGTTCCTAGTTTATTATTTTCTATATTTTTATGAACCATATCAAAAGTTTCTTCAATGATATAATTTTGTTTTTTTTGCCCATGACTGACGATATTTGAATTATTTTCTTTTATCTCTATATATGTAATTCCGGGAAGTTTTAAAATACTGTCTACTATAATTTCTAGTTGCGAATTATCAAGCTGCCATATTGCCATACTCATAGATTCTATACGTGTATTTTTTATTTGATTGATACTTTTATGTA
>CBDLTN010000100.1:0-9003 GCA_965306065.1 uncultured Sulfurospirillum sp.
AATACCATCTGGAATTTTCAATGATATATTGTTCCAACCGGATATAGCAGCATCTACATCGGTTGTAGTTGGATTTGAAGATGGTTGTTCATGAACCATACCTTGCCAAAAAAGACCAGCAAAAACTACGTGTTTACCTTCAACATATGAAGGTAAATTTAAAGTTGCTGAAGAAGAGTTCCTTTTTCTAACATCAGGGTGTGAACCAAAGCTATTATCACTAAGCATATAATCTGAATCTGCAAAAGCAAGTGAACTTTCTGAGTCTGGCACACTTAATATACTGTCACCAGTAGCAGCAAAATCTCCATATATACTGCTATTCCCACCTCCATACAGAAGTTGAAAGTTTTTGTTGACATCTAGATTGACTGCTGAGTCTGAGGGAGCATTGGTACCAAAGTTACTTACCCATGCAGCAGATGCAAAAGTTGATGTAAGTAAAACAAAATAGATAAATTTTATAAAAAATGACATAAATAACTCCATTTAAAAAAGTGTATTAAGCACTTGCACAACCGAATCATCTACCTAATTATAGGAAACAACAGCACTACTGTAACTATTTTACTCCTATTAAAATAAGAGTTTACTTAAGATGTTTCAAAGGTGAATTTTCAATCACCTAAGTAATCAGAGATATTCTCCATGATACCGTACTCTTTGTATTTGTTAGAGTCTAGTAACACTTGAGCTACGCATTGTTTGTCCGTGTTAAAAACAAGAGGAGCTATGAAGTTTACTACTGATGTTTCGATAGGAGTTGATACTATCATAATATTTAATACAAGAGTGCTGTTTTGTTCTTCAAGTTCAAGTAGGTTTTTAAAGTATTCTGGTACTTCAAAATCATATTCTCTTAATAAAAAAGGATTAATTAACATAAAAACAGTGTCATCGTCACAACTTTTAAGTCTCATAAAAAAATCATCAACTTTTTCTAGCTCTACTTTTTTTACTTGGTCAAAACCTGGTATTGGTGTTTTTACTTCAAAGGTCATAAATTTCCTTAGGAATTTTTCTTTAATTCTACCAAAGTGGTTATTATAAATCGGTAAATTTAAAAAAAAATCAACTTTTATCTTTTAATAACAATAAAAGAGGTACAATAATCGTTTAATAACGCAAATAAGGATTGTTTATATGAAGATGATGAAGATAGTGATAGCCGCTTTTGTACTGTTTGCTTTTGTAGGGTGTGCAGATAAGAATAAAGAGGTTTATAACAAACCTGCTCTTTATTGGTATGGTGAAATTATAAAAAAGATAAAAGATTTTGATTTAGAAGAGGCTGATAATATGTATACATCGCTCTCTAGTGAGCATATTTCATCTCCATTGCTTCCTGAAGCTATGATTATCTTAGCACAAGCTCATATGGAAGAAGAAGAGTATCTACTTGCAAACTTCTATCTTGATGAGTATATAAAAAGATTTGGTACTACAAAAAGAAGTGAATATGCTAGATTTATGAAAATAAAAGCAAACTTTGAATCTTTTCCAAATCCAAACAGAAACCAACAACTTTTACTTGATACTATGAAACAGACAAAAGAGTTTGTAGATAGATATCCAGACTCTCAATATAGACCTATGGTAGAGACTATGTATGTAAAACTAAAACTAGGTGAGCATTTTATGATTAAAAATATAGCCGACTTATATTCTCGTATAGATAAACCAGAAGCTGCAAAAGTTTACCAAGAACAGTTTGATAATTCACCATTGAAAAATGCAAATATGATAAAACCAAATATTCCTTGGTATCGTGCTTGGTTTGAAGAATAACCAATAGATTTAAATAAAAGAGAGTATTTTACTCTCTTTTAAACTACGCTACCATATAATAACCCATAATTTAACTTTTTAAGGAGAGTGTATGAAACTTGAAGATTACGACTCATTTCCATCGGATCTACCTATAATAGTAGAAGATGAACTATTTTTATATCCGTTTATGATTTCACCAATATTTTTAGATGACGAAGAGAACATACAAGCAGCTGATAAAGCTCTTAAAGATAATTCACTCATTATGATATGTTCAGCAAAGAATGGACAAGAAAATCTCAGAGATTTTGAAGCCATTTATGAAGCTGGAGTTGTCGGAACTGTTATGAGAAAAGTTGCACTTCCTGATGGAAGAGTAAAGATACTTTTTCAAGGTATGGCAAAAGGTAAGATTGTAGAGCAAAAGAGTTTAAAACCTCTTGTTGCGACTGTAGAGTTACTTGAAGATAAGACAGAAAGAACTCCAAAGAGTGATGCTATCATGTCAGTTCTTAAAGAAAAAGTAAAAGGCTTATCTGCAGTCAGTCCACTGTTCCCTCCAGATTTGCTTAAAACTATAGAAGAAAACAGTGATATAAATAGAGTATGTGATCTTATAAGTAGTGCAATGAAACTCAAAAAAGAGCAGGCTTACGCACTATTTGTAGAAGTAAACTCAGAAGCAAAAGTATTGATGCTTATTGAGCACCTTGTTGAAGCTATTGAGACAAACAGATTACAAAAAGAGATAAAAGCAAAAGCTCATTCAAGAATAGAAAAAGTAAATAAAGAGTACTTTTTAAAAGAGCAGTTAAAACAGATACAACAAGAACTTGGAACTGATAACCAAAGAGATGAAGAGATAGAAGAGTATAGAAAAAAGCTAGAAGCCAAAAAAAGTGGTATGAGTGAAGATGCATATAAAGAGATAAAAAAACAAATAGACAAACTTTCTCGCATGCACCCTGACTCTAGTGATGCAAATATGATACAAGGTTATCTTGATTGGGTTGTTGAGATTCCTTTTAATACTTTAGCAAAAAAGAAGCTTGATATTTTAGATGTTAGACGACAACTTGATACAGACCACTACTCTTTAGAAAAACCAAAAGACAGAATTGAAGAGTATTTTGCAGTACGTGAATTGCTTTCAAAACGTGGTATTAAAGCTAAAGAGGGTAGTGGAGCAATTCTTTGTTTTGCAGGACCTCCTGGTGTTGGTAAAACTTCTTTGGCTAACTCTATTGCTGAAGCACTTAAGAGAAAACTAGTTCGTATTGCACTTGGTGGGCTTGAAGATGTAAATGAGCTTAGAGGACATAGACGTACGTATATTGGAGCGATGCCAGGACGTATAGTTCAAGGTATCATTGAAGCTGAACAGATGAATCCGGTAGTTGTTTTAGATGAAATTGACAAGGTTGCAAAAAGCTTTAGAGGAGATCCAACAGCTGTACTTTTAGAAGTCCTTGACCCGGAGCAAAATAACAAGTTTAGAGATTATTATTTAAATTTCAATATAGATTTAAGTAAGATAGTCTTTATAGCAACTGCTAACGACATTGGCTCTATTCCTGCTCCACTTCGTGATAGGATGGAGTTTATCTTTTTAAGCTCATACACTCCTCAAGAAAAGTTTGAGATTATGAAAAAGTATCTTATACCTCAAGAGCTTAAAAAACATGGACTAAAAGCTGCTGAAATCTCTTTTACAAAAGGTGCAAGTGAGACTATTATAGCAAACTATACAAGAGAGTCTGGAGTAAGAAACCTTAGACGTAGAGTAGCAGAGATACTAAGAAAAGTAGCAAAACAACTTTTGATTGACCCAAGTGTAAAAAAGATATCAATCTCACAAAAAAATCTTGAAGAGTATTTAGAGAAAAAGACTTTTGAGATAGAAGAGAGAGATAAAAAAGATGTAGTAGGTCAGGTTAATGGTCTAGCTTGGACTAGTGTTGGTGGAGATGTACTTAAAGTAGAAGCAACAAAGATAAATGGTAAAGGTGTTATGCAGATAACAGGCTCTTTAGGTGATGTTATGAAAGAGTCATCTCGTATAGCTCTAAGTGTTGTTAAAGTCCTGATAGATGAAGGTAAGATAAACATAGATAAATCACTCATACCTTTAAACTCAAAAGAGAATAAAGATACTAAGCTTGAAGCAAGTGAGATTTATCGTAGATTTGATCTTCATGTTCATGTTCCTGAAGGTGCGACTCCAAAAGATGGACCAAGTGCTGGTATAACTATGGCAACTGCTATCGCTTCACTTTTTTCAAATCAAAAAGTAAGAAGTGATGTAGCTATGACAGGTGAGCTTACACTAACAGGAAAAGTTTTACCGATAGGCGGATTAAAAGAGAAACTAATAGCAGCTTATAAAGCTAAAATAACTACTGCTTTAATTCCAAAGAAAAACTTTGAGAACGATTTAAAAGATATACCTGAAGAGGTGAAATCGAAGATGGAAATAATCCCAGTAACAAGAGTAGAAGAAGTCTTAAAAATCTGTTTGCTATAGAGTAGACAAAATAGTTTACTTAATCAGCGATAAACTATTTACATGTAAGGATATATTCCTTACATGTAGAGAATATATTTTCTTTTTTAACCACTACAACAAAATATAAAATACATAAAAAACTGTATATAAGTTCTAAGTTTTTAAGACAGTAATCTTGATTGCTTATTAACTATATATAAGGATTTGAAATATTATATTGAAGATTTTTATAGTAGGAGTAGTGTAAGTGAGTCAAAGACTCACTTACTTTTTAAGAATTAAGCTTGAAGCTGATCAAATGGATGAGCTACAACACTTCTTCTATCAATGATGTAAGGGATAAGAGCTGTGTGTCTTGCACGTTTGATTGAAAGTTCAACCATCTCTTGGTGTTTCTTACAAGTACCAGTCAAACGACGTGGCATGATTTTATAACGCTCTGAAAGAGCTTGTTTTAAAAGTTTTGTATCTTTATAGTCAATATATTCAATTTTTGCTTCACAATATTTACAATATTTACGAGCGTATTTTCTTCTTTCTGGTGCCATTTTATTTCCTTTTACTAGAATGGTATTTCATCTTCATCGATATCGATGTCAGGTATTTCATTGCCTGCAGGTTTATTCGTTTGTGGTTGTTGCTGTTGTTGGTAACCTTGTTGTGGTTGCTGATAGCTCTGCTGTGATTGAGAGTTATTATAGCCACCTTGTTGCTGTGAGTTATTTCCATAACCACCACTTTGTGGAGCTTGGTTATAGTTGTTGTTCTCACCGCTATTAGTTCCTTTAGAGTCTAGCATCTGAAGAGTATCAACAGTTATAGAGTGTTTACTTCTCTTACCACCGTTTTGATCTGTCCATTGGTCTAGCTTTAAACGACCTTCTACAAGTACTTTTTTCCCACGTCCGAGGTACTGGTTTGCGATCTCAGCAGTTCTACCAAAAAAAGTGATGTCTATAAAACATACTTCTTCTTTTTGTTCACCTTGCTGATTTTTGAATTTTCTATTCGTTGCAATTCCTGTTGTACAAACGGCACTTCCACTAGGTAAGTATCTTAGTTCACAATCTCTTGTTAAGTTCCCTACTAAAATCACTTTATTAAACATGCATAGCTCCTTAGATTAAGCTTCAGTTGTCTCTTCTGTAGCAGCTGGTTCTTCTGTTTTAGTTTCAGCTTTTGGAGTAAACTTTTCTACTAGTTTGTTCCAGTGTCTGATCTCTTTTTGTTTTTCATATCTAACAGTCATAAACTTAATGAAATCTTCACTAATACGAAGGTTACGCTCAACTTCTAAGATAGACTCTGTTGGAGCTTCGAAATAAAATACACCATAGTGTCCACGCTCAAATTTTTGAACTTGGTACGCAAGTTTTTTAGTTCCCATATCTTGTAATGCAGCAATTTCTGCGCCATTTTTCTCTAAAATTTCTTTTAGATAGTTAATCTTTGCTTGTAATTCTTCTTCTACCAATGTTGGCTTAAGAACGAAAAGCAATTCATACTTTCTTGTCATTGTTTCTCCTTATGGATTTGACTCTGTCTACCAGAGCAAGAATAGCACTGCTTATGCAGTACGAACGCGGATTATACTATAAATAACTTTGAAGTTTTATTAAAGAGGATATAAGATACGAGTTTTTATCTATGTTTTTCATTTTTTTAAGTGCAAGCTCACTTTTTACCAAATGTTCCAACATCGCTTTATAACTATCTATATTTATTCTTATACTATGGTCGGCTCTTTGTTTTGCAAGCTGAGGAGGAAGAGGGTATCCTAGGATTGCCCTTGCATCAAAGGTGCCATGCATTTTAATGTACATATGAAAAAGAAGTAGTTGTGATAAGTAACTTTGTATTGAGTTTATTACTCTTACTTCATCTGCCAAACCACTTTCGATTAAAAGAGCAAAAGAGTCTTTTACATCCTCTTTTTTAAGTAGCTTCTCTACAAATGTATCAAGTCCTACTGAACCAAGCCCATGAACAACTCTGTCTATATCTACAGAGTGTATTTCTCTATCAAGTAAAGAAAGTTTTTCAAACTCGTTTACACAAAGTGATAGGTCTTCAAGATGGAGTAGATACAAGTGCTGAAGTGTGTATCCGTTTATGTTTAATCCAACTTCTTTTGCCTTTACATGTAAAAGGCTCAAAGCTTCACTCAGATTTGGTTTAAAAAATCTAACAAAGCTTTTTTTAAATGACTTTGCAATGCTAGTTGCTTTTTTAGAGTCTCCAAAATATTGAAATAGCAGAAAACTATTATCGCTTTTTTGACAAAGTCCTACTAAAACATCTAATTCCTTTTTAGGTATTGCTTTGTCGCTTTTAATTACTACTATATTTTGTCCACCAAAAAGAGATGATTGGCTTAGGTGGTTTTTTGCTGTTGTAAAATCATATTCATCATAGTGAAGCAGTAGTTTTTCATCATCTGGTTCGCTCCAAGTTTGGACTATCTTTTCAGAAAAATAATTATTTTGGTAATTACACTCTCCATAAAGCAAGATAGCTTTAGGAAGATTATTGTTATTAATTAGATTTTCAAACTCTCTTTTATACATCTTTTCTCACTATTTTAGCCCAAATCCTACCTGTTGCTATGTCGGCTTCAACAATTTTTACAATAACTTTGTCAAATAGTTCAGCTTCTTCATCTAGTAAGAACATTCTAGCTCCTACTATCTCATCATGTAGTTTTGCTATAGGGTTTCTTGTTACATCAACTACTGTAGCTTTTACATCTTCACCTATTCGTTGGGCTGCCCATCTAGCGAACTTTCTATCCATATAATCCCAAGCCACCTTATCACTTTCTCTTTCTAGATTGCTTATGCTTTCACAAAGAGAGTCTATATTTTGAAGCAGAAATTCTTTTCTTTTTTTATCATGTCTTAAATCTGCTTTTAGTAGTCTATGAAGGGTAAGGTCACTATATCTTCTAATAGGAGAAGTAAAGTGAGTATATCTATCGAATCCTAATCCAAAATGTCCTTTGTTTTCAGGTTCGTATACAGCTTTTTGTTGACTTTGTATGATTAGTTTATCTACCTCTTCACGAATATCTATGACATCTGCTTTTTCTTGAAGATGTTTTATAAGAAGTGGTATATTTGGATTGAACTTCTCTTGTATACCAACATATGCCAAATCTTCAAGCAGTTTTTCTATCTTAGCTAGTGTTGGTTCACCATGTGTTCTAAATATGCCATACTCTAACCTTTTTGCTGCTGCTTTGTTTGCTAAAAGCATACAATCTTCAATAAGTGAATGAGAAGCTGTCTCTTTTTCTATACGTGTTGAAACAAGAGTTTGATTTTCATCTACTACCATTCTAGTATCAGATGAGCGAAATTCAAATGAGTCTTTTAACCTTTTCTCTCTAACTTTTTTCATAAAATCATTAAGTGGTAATAGAGATTTTAATATAGTTTTATCTATTTCGTTTTGTTTTGAGAAATCACCCTCTAAAAAGCTGTCTATTTCTTCATATGTATATCTTCTTTTTGAGTGGATTACCGCATCCATAAGCTCTTCTTTTACAGGAGCATAACTGTTTTTATCAAGTGTAATTTTAAAAACAAAAGCTAGTCTATCTTCATCTGGTTTTAGAGAACATATATTTTCACTTAGAGATCTTGGAAGCATTGGTATAGACTTGTGCGGAAAATATATAGAAAAGCCTCTTTTTTTAGCTTCTTTATCAATGTGACCCATATCAAAAAGATATTCACTCACATCCGCAATTGCTACATAAAGAGTTGTATTAGGTACATCAAAGTATACTGCATCATCATAATCTTTAGCGTCTACAGGATCTATTGTACAAAAATCTAGATGAGTTAAATCTACTCTATCAGGATAGAAAGATTTATCTACATAATCACCATGTGACTTAGCTTCAAGTTCAGCTTTTTCACTAAAAAACTCTGTTTTATCAAATAGTTCCATTGATATTTTTTCATCTACTATTGGATCGCTAAGGACTCCTAAGACTTCTACTAAAGTACCAGTTTCATTGTCTATTTTTAGCACAGTTGCATCTGGCAGTTGTTTTAATGATTTTTGAGTTGCCGTTATTTCTTGAACTAATGTAGTTTTTACATTTACTCCAACTACTCTTTTGTGTTGCATTTTTGTATAGACTATACTCGAAGCGTGTTTTCTTTTAGCGATATAGATAACTTTTGCTTTTGGGCGACCTTGTTTGGTGTGTAGTCTTTTGACTATTACTACATCACCTCTCATGGCTCCATTTGTGTCGTTAGTTTCAACAAGTAAGTCTTTTAATTGCTTATTTCCATAAGTTTTTACAAAGCCTGTTCCACCAAAGGCAATATCTATAGTTCCTGCTCTGTATCTTGAGTCAAAAACGTACATGCCTTTTTTTAATTTAACAGCTTTTAGTCTTACAAGGTCATTTATGAGGGAGGAAAATTCAGAAGGAACCTCCTCGTTTGCCACGCCATGGCTTAATGCGAGGAGAAGTTCTATCACTGTTTAACTTTTTCTATAGCATTTAAGAAAAGCTCTTGGTTAAAATTATTTTTAGCCAGTATTTCCAAAGATGAAGTTATAGCATTGTCTTCAAGTTGACCAAATATATTAATAGAGTCTTTTATAACCAAAAGAGCAGTTGCATAAGGTTGTATGTGTTCATCAGCTTCTTCTGGATTACTTGAGTACCTAATGGTTTCTACTAGTTCTTCTTCTAAGTTCCATTG
>CBDLTN010000101.1:0-8967 GCA_965306065.1 uncultured Sulfurospirillum sp.
GTGCTGGTATCATGAAAATTGTAAAAAATGTAGATAGTGCCAAACCACCTGTTATAACACTTCCCAATCCTCTATAAAATTCACTACCAGGTCCTGGAAACAATACTAATGGCAACATACCAAAAATAGATGTAAGTGAACTCATAAAAATGGGCCTTAAACGACTTCTTACAGATTCTAAAACAGCCTTTTTATGTTCCATATTATGATTTCTTATGTTATTAAGTGCCTGATACACTATCAAAATCGCATTATTTACAACAATACCTATTAATATAATAAAACCTAGCATTGTTAAAATATCCATAGGTTGCATTGAAAGAAATGTATCTGTCATCTTCAAACCTAAAAATCCACCAGCTGCAGCAATTGGTACTGTAAACATAATGATTAACGGGTATAAAAAGTTACTAAACAAAGCACTCATTAAAAGATAAACTATGACAAGAGCTAATATAACATTAAGTGACATATTCTTTATTGTCTCTTTTAATTTATCTGCAGTTCCAGAAAGCTCAACCTTGACACCATCAAGCCCACCTTGTGCTTTTACACCAGGGATAAGCTTCTCTTCAAGTAGAATCATCATCTCTTGAATAGTCATATGTTTTGGAGGAGTTACTTGTAAGGTAATAGTACGTTTCCCATTTAAGTGACGAATCTCACTAATTCCTGTTGTCTGTTCTAATGCACTAAGTGATCCTATAGGAACTAAACCACCTTTTGGTGTAGCTATAAGTGTTTTTGCCAACTCTTCAGGTGTATTTATACTTCCGTCATTACTCATAAGTTTCAAATCAACTTTTTTCTTTCCATCTTGTTTAAAATCACCTATCTGTCTTCCATCCATCAAAACATCTATAGTTGTTCCAAGTGAGCTACTACTCATTCCTACTGCTCTAAGTTTGTCACGATTTGGATGAAAACGACTCTCTTGATAAAGTAGCTCGATTGAAGGAACTGGACGAACTTGTGTTCCAGCAACAGCTTGACTTATTGCTCCAAAAAACATACCACCAGCAGTTGCAAGCTTCTCTATACTCTCACCACTTAAATCAACATCAACAGTACGACCCTCACCAATACCTTGTTCAAAAACTCCTGCTTGAATCGAAATACCAAAAATTCCAGGAAAAGAATTTACTACGGGAATAAAAGCTGGAATAAGCTCACGGGCACGTTGTTCTTCACTAGAAGTTGCACCAAAAATCATAAAATCACCAAATGAACCATAAAACATTCTGTTTATTGGAGGAATTCCATCAACTTCTTTATTTACATGTTTGTCCATTTTTTTAAATAGATCTTCACCTATCTTCTGTCTTTCATTATATGATAATCCTGGAGGCGGAATAAGTATGTTAAATACCAAGTTTTTATTTCCCTGAGGAAGATACTCCATCTTTGGGAAAAATACATAAACACTTCCTATAGAAAAAGCTACAAGTGAAAATATAGTTATAACTCTCATTGCAACATTTTTGATTGAAAAATTTACAAAGAACATAAAGACTTTTGTAAACCAATCTCCAACTCTAACTATAAGACTTCTTTTTTCACTATGCTGGTGCTCATCATGTTTGCTTAGCCTCATCATTTGAGTCCAAAGCATTGGTATGACTGAAATTGATACAAAAAGAGAAAATGATACTGCAGCAGTTACGGCAATTGCTATATCTTTAAAAAGCTGCCCTGCTTCATCTTCTAAGAAAATTACTGGTAAGAAAACAGCTATGGTAGTCAATGCAGAAGCGATTAATGCTCCCCATACTTCATTAGTTCCATCATAAGCAGCTTGAAAAAACTTCTTGCCCATTCGTTTGTGTCTATCTATATTTTCTAAAACAACTATGGCACTATCTACTAGCATACCAACAGCAAAACTAATTCCAGCAAGTGAGATAGTATTTAGACTTCTTCCCATTGCAGCTAAAATTATAAAAGTAGCAACTATACTTATAGGAATTGCAAGCCCAACTACTGCAGTTGAACTGATTGAGCGTAAAAATAGAAGCAAAATACCAATCGCTAAAATAGCTCCTATCATAATGTTTTGTTGAACCAAGTCAATAGAACCAAGTATATAAGGTCTCTCATCATATAGCCATTTAAAGCTTAGATTGTTTTCTTTTAAAATACCGTTATTGAGTTCATTATAAACTTTTTCAACTTCATTTGTCATCGAGACTACATTGGCATCTGGTTCTGCTCTAACTCCAACAATGATTCCAGGAACTCCCAAAAACATTGTAATCCCATTTGCTTTCTCATTTCCATAAACCACGTCACCTACATCACGTAGTAAAATCCTTCGACTTCCATCAGAGTGAATCACCATATTTCTTAAAGAGTCTAAATCTTTAAATTCAGCAGTTGTTCTTATACGATATGTTCTTCTATCTACATACATCGTTCCAGCTGACACATTAACATTTTCACTCTGTATAACACCCACTACTTGATCAATCGTAAGTCCATAAGCTGAAAGTTTATGAGAATCTACCTTTACATGTACTTGATCTTCTTGCCCACCTATAACCAAAAGACCCGCAACTCCAGGAATCCTTTCAATCTTCTCTTTAACTTCATTTTCAAAAAATGTCTTATATTTATATATATGCTTATCATTGCCTTTTGAAGTCTGCAAAGTCGTCCAAATAACAGGACTAGCATCATCTCCACTAGAGCTTATAACTGGTTTTTCCGCATTAGTTGGATACGAACTTACTTCATTTAGTTTATTTGACACATCAAGTTTTGCTTGATTTATATCTGTACCAAGTTTAAACGTAAGTGAAATTTTACCCACACTATCGCTAGATGTACTCTCGTAACTAACAAGACCTGGTGTACTTTTAAGAGCCTCTTCTTGCTCCTCAATCAAATCTCTCTCTATCTCATAAGGAGTAGCTCCTGGCCAAATAGTCTCAACTGAAAGTTTTGGTTCTGTTACTGTTGGAGTAAGCTGATATGGCAAATTGCCAAGTGCTATGATCCCAAACATCAAGATTAGAGCAACTCCTACTATAATTGATACTGGTTTTTTAATAGAATAATTAATAATATCCATAATCTACTTCTTAGTTATGTCTTTTATAGGCGACTTCGGAAAAATTCTTTCATTACCTTTAGTAACTACTCTCATACCCTCAATCAAACCTTCAGCATTAACAGCTACTTTCCCATTTGTATACCCTACTATCAAAATAGGTATCATCATCGCACTACCTTTTACATCTATAAAAATAACGTTTTGACCAAATCTTTTCAGTACTGCATCTCTTGGTACTACCATTGCTTGTATATTTCGTCCACTTTGAACTTCAATAGTTGCAGCCATTCCCTCAAACAAATTTTTTGGTGCCTTATCAAAAGAGAGTTTTACAGGAAATGTTCTTGTTGCAATATCACCTTTTGGTATGATTGCATCTACATAACCGCTATATTTTTTCATTCCTGCTGTTATACTTATTGGCATTTTTGGTTTTAAAAGTGAAACTACTTTTTGAGGTAAATTTACTTCAACTTGTGCAGAATCTAAGTTTACTAGTTCTGCAACTAAACCACCTTGTTTTGTCCAATCACCTAATTCAATATTTTTAGAGATTATTACTCCCTCAAAAGGAGCAATAGTGACTTTTTTTGACATCTCTATCTCTTTTGCTTTTATACTCGCTTGCAAAGAAACAACTTTGTTTTCTAAACTTTCTACATTAAAATAGTTATCGTCATATACACTTTGAGAAACTGCATCTTGTTTTATCAATGTTTCATATCTGGCTAAATCTTTTTTAGCTCTTTTTAAATTGACTAAAACTTCATTCAAAGATGCTTTTAAAGATCTAATTTGTGCTTTTATAATCTGATTATCAAGTTCATTTAAAACTTGCCCTCTTTTTACTTTATCGCCCTCTTTAAAATTAACTGAAACAACTGAACCACTTCCTTGAGATGCCACTTTTGAACTCTGTTCATACACTACACTTCCAACAAAAGTTTGCAAAGATTTCACTTGTGCTTTTTTAACTATCTCAGTTTGAACTAAAGATGGTCCTTGTCCACCTGCTCCCAATAAAAAAAGTGGTGCTACCACTAATAAACCAATAAATTTTTTCATTTATTTAATCCTCTATAATATTCTTGAATTTGACTTAAAACTTTTAGAGTAGTTTTATAATCTTCTTTACTTATGATTTTTTGCAAATCTTCATGATTTTTCTCAAAATGAGGTGAAACCTCTTCTACTTTTTTTTCAATTTCTGGTGTTAGATAGATATGATATACCCTTCTGTCTTTATCAGAACTTTTTCTAATAATACTCCCTTTTTTTACCAAAGTATCTATCATTCTTGTAACTGTAGTTTTATCCTTTGTTAAATAATCTGCAATTTGTGTCTGCGTGATTCCTGGTATCTCATAGACACATTTAAGAAGCAATCCTTGCTCACTACTTATACCATACGGTTTTAAATATTTATTATGTTCCATTTCCATAATATTTTTTGTTATTTTCAATTGTAAACCAATACATTCATCAAACTCTTCACTCATTAATTCTCCTCTTTAGTTGCATATACAACTTTTGGTAATGCAACTATATATTAATAATACTTAAATGTCAAGTAAATATTCGATAAATTTAGTTTTTTTCTATTATGTGTAAAAGACGAGCGTACTTTTTGTATACATTAGAGAGTATTTTGACGTTATTGTTATATGCATTATATGCTTCTTTTATCTCTTGTGAGGTTTTTAAGTTTTTTATATCATATTTTTTTAAATCTAATTTTGAAATCTTATATTTTTGTAGTGCCGTAATATAATTTTTTCTATGATTTTTAATTTCACTTTTAATTATTGTTTTTTTCTTTTCTAAGTCACTTCGTTTTTTTGCAATTTCTATGGTACTGTCTTTCTTGAAGTTATCATTTTTACTTAAAACTATACTTAAACCTAATCCTACTTCATTTCCCTCATAATCACTTGCATTTTTTCTTTTAACTTTTTCATGCCCATATATTATTTCTCCGCTTATATCTAAATTCCAAGATGAGTCTATATCTTTAATATCATTCTTTAATAATTCATTTTCTAATGACTGAATTTGTTGAGAATTTTCTAATGACTTATCTATAAGAGTCTCTAGCGAGTCATTTTTTAGACTTGAAAAATCTATACTTTCAACATTGTTAATATCATCTATATTTTTATTTGTGATAGATTCCAAAATATCTTTTGTATATAAAAACTTTTTTTCTATATCTTTTTTGTTATTAACAAGTACTATGCTAAAACCTTCTTTATCTTCTATATCTTTCATTTTTTGAATAGCACCATCAACAATAGCCATCAGTTGTCTATATTCTAAAAATTCAAAATACAAAAGCCTAATATCTAACTTATCATCTGCTTTATTAGTATTATCAAATCTATTTTTTACATCTATAAACTTGCTTTTTTTCTCTAAACCAAGCTCAACTGCTTCATTTATATCGAGACTAAGTAAATTTGTTATCATAATAAGTATAAGTAGTAACTGCTTCAAAAATCTTCCTTTTAGTGATTTGAATATTAACATAATATATTTAATATATTTTAAGTATCCAAAGAGAATACATCAAAGGTAACTTATGAATTTATCTACCCTTTTAAACTTATAATAAATACATTTATAATATGGCAGTATGTTCACTACTTATAAAAGAAGTAAATTTATACGAGAAGGATACTTTTTAAATCAATGAAAGAATTAAAAGAGTTTTTACATGTAGTTTCAAAAAATGACTTTATAGAAGGTCATGAAGTTCTTGAAGAGCAATGGAGAAAATGGAAAAAAACTCCTACAATGAAAGAGGAGAGTTATATACTAAAAGGACTTATAAACGGTTCAACTGCACTTGCTTTAAAAGTCAAACAAAAAAATGCACCATCTTTAAAAGTTTGGGCTACATTTTTAAAATATTCTCCACTAATAGATAGTATAGATTCAAAATTTTCTACTTCTTATAAAGAAGCAAGAGCGTTGTTATTAGAAAAAAGTATCGAATATAAGATTGACTGATAACAGCCACAATAAAACAATAAGCACTTTTTTATAAAACTTTTCATCTATATATTTACGTAACTTATCCCCTATAAATAGTCCCAAAATGGATATTAAAATGATAGGTATTAAAAGAAAAGAAAATTCTAATGAAAAATCTCCATTTGACCCAAATAAAAAAATCTGTGTAAATTTACTTGAAATAAAACAAAAATTCATAAGTATAAATGATTTTTCTTTTGATATATTTTTTTCTAATATGTATATAATTAGTATAGGTATCATAATATTTACTAAGCCGCTAACAATACCACTTAAAAAACCAAATAAAATCATCATTTTTTTATGATTATTGTTTATTAGTTTTTTTAAAGATATATTCATATACTCTCTATTAAGATACAAAAGGATAACAAAAGAGAGAATAAGTTTATAATATTCACTATTAAAAATAATAAGAAGTTTTGTACCTGTAAAACTACCTATAACAACAAAAATAATTAACAGTTTGTACTCTAACCAAATCTTTTGAAAGTTACTTACTTTTTTTATAACATATGAATTTGCAAAAACTGTAGGAAAAAGAGTTAAAAGTACTGCTTCTTTAACGCTAAGAAACATAGACAATAAAGGTGTTGCTATCATTGGAAAACCAAAACCTAAAAGCCCATGAATAAATCCTGCTAAAAGAAAAATTAGTAATTGAAAAAAAAGTATACTATCCATCTAATTTTTTAAACCAGAATAATCTATCTTCTCCAATCTTAGATGAATTTATCTCTTTAAGGCTAATATTTATTTTAGGAGAATATCCTGTTTTAAATGACGCAGAACGAAATATAAGGTAATGATCTACAAAACTACTTACAGCTTTAAGCATCCCTTCACCACCTTCAATCATCACAAACCTATACTCTTCTAATTTTTTAAAATTATTATCTATAAAAACTTTTCGGTTTGGAATTTTAAATAAAGGTATATCTCTATCAAAATCTGTTGATTTTGAATAAATTAAAACATCCGGAGCTTTTCCACCACACAGCCTTGCATCTAATGTAGGCCTATCTTTTCTTACTGTACTCCCACCTATAACTAACAGGTCGTTTTTGTCTCTTAAACGGTGTACTAACTCTCTAGAGCTTTTACATGTAATGACTCCCCCATCTATAACTCCGTTATTACTCATTGCAAGTTTAAAAAATATAAAGGGGTTGTTTTGTTGCCAGATTGTAAATGGTTCTAGTAGGTCTTTACACTTATCTTCAAGTAATCCAACATCTACCGAAAAACCTGCATTTTGTAAAAAATCTTTTCCACCACTTGCTTCTAAATTTGAATCAAGTGTTCCTATATATATTTTTTTAAACCCTAATTCTTTTATAAGATGACTACAAGGTGGTGTTTTTCCAAAGTGATTACATGGCTCTAATGTTACATAAATATTTTTATCTTCAAATATACCATTGTGATTTAAATGCAGATACTCATGTATTTTACTTGCCTCTTCAAATTTTAGTATCTCTTTATCTTTTGTAATATTTAAATATGCTTGTTTTATAGCATTGACTTCTGCATGTGGACTTCCTGCTTCTTTATGTACACCATATGATAAAAGTCTGTCTTGATTGTCAGTTATAACCGCTCCCACAGGAGGGTTTGGGAAAGTTAACCCTTGATAAGCCCAAGCTTTATCAAGAGCAAATTGCATAAAAAACTCTGGTGAGTTTACCATTTGAAGTAGGTTCTGGCTTTTTCTATATCATCCATAGGTATCTTAGTAACTTCTCCATCATACTCAGTGATAGTAAGTTTACCATTTTCAACAGAATCAAGTTTTCCTATAATTTTATCAGTATTTATAAGTTTCACTTTTACGTCTTCACCAATAGAACCAATATAATGCTCCATTTTTTTAAGTGGACGCTCAATTCCAGGCGAGCTTACTTCAAGAGTATATACGCCACTTACTGGTGGTTCCAAATCTAAAATTGGAGATAATATTTTAGTTACCTCGGCACACTTGTCTAAATTTACTTTCTCTTTTGCACTAGTGATGTAGATTCTAAAAATCTTCTGTTCATTTTCACTTACTGTCTCTAAATCATACAATTCTACATTACAATCATGAAGAATGTTTATTATAGTCTCTTTAGTTGTCATCTTTTTTACCTTTTTCAAGCTCGCGTGACACTTGATCAAAAAGTGCATCCATTTGGTTTTGTTTTTCTAGTTTATCATCAAATTTAAATCTAAAGTTAGGACATCTAAACCAGCCCTCACTCTGCATACAATACGTTTTTATTACAGAATTTACTTTTTTAAGATGGTTTATAATGTACTTTCTTTCAGCTTCGTCAAACATCATCTTATCAAGATAAACTGTTGCATCATATTTTCCACGTGTACACTCTACATCTATTACGCAAAGTCCATTTAACATTTCATCATTCAACTGAGAGAGTGCTTCAGGGATAAGCTCCCTAAGAACACTCTCAGTACGTTGAAGTTTTATACTTTTTTCGCTCATTAGAGAGTCGCTTGCTCTTCTACTTCTTTGAAGCTCTCAATGTAATCGCCCTCTTTAATATCATTGTATCCTTCGATACCAATACCACACTCATAACCTTTTTTAACTTCGTTTGCATCATCTTTAAAACGTTTAAGTGAAGATACACTACCTTCATAAACAATAACACCTTCACGAATAAGACGTACTTTTACACCACGTTTAATAGAGCCATCAGTTACGATACATCCTGCAATTGCTCCAATTTTTGGAACAACAAATACTTCTCTAACTTGTGCTTGACCTATATTTTCTTCTCTTATAACTGGAGAAAGTAATCCAGAAACAAGTCCTGTTACATCATCAATCAAATCATAAATAATATTGTATGTTTTTATCTCTACACCAGCTGATTTAG
>CBDLTN010000102.1:0-8806 GCA_965306065.1 uncultured Sulfurospirillum sp.
CTTTAAAAGTATCTTGCCAATACTGAAAACTTGACATTATCATTGGCTTACCACAAGCCATATATTCAAAAGGTTTTGTTGCCAATGTTTTTATATGGTTTGGAGCGTCTAAAAAAGTAATTATACCTATGTCAGCTTCTTGTATGTATGAAAACACATCGTATGGCTCTACTATTCCTATATATCTTGTATTTTTACATCCATTTTTTATTCTATATTTCAAATCTTTTTCCATAATTGGACCCAATAACCATAGTTCATAATCATTTAATTGCTCAAATGCATCTAAAAGTTGATTGATTCCCCTCATTTGTGTCATTCCCCCAACAAATATAACTACAGGCTTTTCTTTTTTCAATTCTAAACTTTTAGATTTAGAAAAATCTGGTAGTATAGGAAAATTTTTTAATGTTATTAACTTCTTATGATTAAAATTTTTACTTATATCAGGTCTAGCAGTCACTATAGCATCAAAAAACTTACTCGAAACTTGCTCTACAGTATTGAATAGATTTGAAATTATTATTTTTAAAAGTTTTGATTTTATATAAGGTTTTGATAGTATCGCCGCTTGATTATTTTCATGAATATCATAAATAACTTTTTTCCCAATCATTTTTAGATACAACCCTGTAAATATAATTTCAGGATCATGAAAATGATAAATATCTGCATTAGTTTTTTTGCACACAGAAATTAAATCGAAACATGAAGTCTTTATTATTCTTTTTAGTCTACCACAAGATTTCTTAAATCCAATTATTTTAATGCCATCTATGATACTACTTTTTTCTCCTGCAATTATCAACGATACATCATATCCTGCATTTTTTAATGTTATACATTCTTTATAAAATATTCTATTATCATTTTGAGGATGCACTGTTGTTATATGAGCTAATTTCAAATTATTACTTTCCTTTTAAAATATATGTTAAATAAATAAGTATACAATACTACACCTCCCATCCAACCTAATCCCCACCTGACACCTAAACCGATTAACAAGTACAGTCCTAATGGGTAAACAATAAAAAAGTGTTTCTTTATATTTGAAAAAATAATAAAAAGGAAAAAAGAAAGCCATACTCCATAATGAACTAAACCAAAATGGGTGAAAAACATAATATGGACATTTTCACTACCATTTCTAACTATAGAGGGACAGTATGTACCACTACCAAATAATAGTTGAAATATATCAACACCAGCAAAACAATTTAAGTGTGCTTCAGCATAATAAAATCTACTTGTATAAGTTGTACTTTCAACTCTAAATAAAGATTCTAGTCGATTTAAATAAAATAAGTCTTGCAAGAAATAAATAGAAAGAACCCCTATGAATAAAAACACTACACCTAAAAAGATTTTTTTTATATTCAATTTTATATTAAAGTTAACACTCATAATAATATCTATGATTATAATTAATCCAACAAATACTATAGAGCTTCTTATCCCAATCAAAATAACAGAAATTAAAATAATAAACTTCCAAAATAAATCTTTTCTAAACATTAATATTACCAAGCCTATTGCATCTGCAGCATTTTTTGTGTATCCAAAAATACCTTGCCCATAAAATACAAGACTCAATTCTCTACCTTCCCCCCATGGAACAAAAGGAATACCTGTAAACTTTTCATTTATTAAAAAATATAAATTTATAAGCAAAATAAATTTAATATATGGTTTAAGTTTTATTAATAAATTCTCTTTACTTAATATATATCCTATTAACATTATTAAATAAAGATGAAAGTAAGTAAAATCAAAATTATCTTGTAAAAAATATGACGCGTAGATATTTAGTACTATTAAAAAAAAGAAAAATAGAAATAAATAAAACACATCTTTATATTTAAAAGGATAAACCATAAAAATAAATACTAATGCAATTAAAACAAAAATATATCTTAATGGATATATATAGTATCCTACAGAAGCAGCTAGAAATAAGCCAAAAACAAGTGTAAAGATAAATAATTTATCCTTTTTACTTAATAAAAATACTAATTTAAAATAAGCATCAACTAATAAATATAACATTCTTGATATTTTACTAAAATAGATTTTACTCAAAATATTTTTCCAAATTTAATGTTAAACTATTCAAAGAAAAATCATTATAATCTACGGCATTATTAGATGTTACTTCTAAATAATCTTTTTTTATGTTTAACAGATTCTTTTTCATATTTTCAACCTTATAGTCACATACAAATTGATTTTGTGCATCTAACAACTCATACAAAGAACCACCATTTGAAATATGCAATATTTTTTTATCTAAAACCATATAATCAAATATCTTTGTACCAAATGCATAAGATGCAAATTTGGAGTTTATAGATAAACAATATCTGAAATTAGAAATAATACTATGAATTGATGATGGATTTACAAAAGGTTTAAATATTATTATATTATTTACCAAAGTTTTATATTTAACATCTAAATCATTACTATCAAAATTAGTATATAAAACTATCTGTAAATTAGTATTAATAAACTCATCATTAAGTTCTAATATCGCATCTAATATTAAATTAATAGCCTCAATTCTTTGATTATATAAACTACCAGTATATATTATGTTAAATTTACTATTATCATTCTTGCATTCCTTTTTAAAATCATCTATATCATAACCATTACTAATAGTAATAAATTTATTTTCTATTGATTTATATCTACTTTTCATCATATTTGTTAAGTCATCTGATACATTAATAATTACATCAGAGTAATATGTTGTGATAAACTCTTTATAAACTGAGTTCTCCTTTTGAAAAAAGAATTTTAATCCATTTGGATAATGATAGTCGCTTAGGTCATTCCAGTTATCTCTAAAATCTTGAATTAAGTTTAAATTTGGATTATCTATTTTTAGATAAGTACTTATGTAATTTATTGATACAGGATGCCCTGTAGCAATGACATTCGAAATATTGTTTTCAGATATAATCTTTTTAGCATCTGATAAAATATCTTTTGCATCGTATTGAGCAATATCTAAATAAAAAAATATTTTATTTAAAATAAAATTACTATATCTCTTAAATTGCTTAGTTATATTGTTTGTTGACTCTGATAAAAGCAATAGTGGATATTTTGTTTTAAATTTATATATCTTTATTTCATCGCTTATGTCATTCCTCCAATTTATTTTATCTTCATAATCATATTTAGCTGTTAATATATGTACTTTGTACCCTACTCTATCTAAGTATTTAGCAAACTTAACCCATCGTCTTGTGCCTATTCCTCCCATTGGAGGGAATTTATATGTAATGATTAATATATCTTTTTTCATTTCTTCATCAATATAAATATTTTTGTTTTTCCTAAGTTAATCAATAGTTTTTTTATGGCATGGTCAAAATAAGCAACACCCACTAATAATAACTTGTCTACTCTTTTTATTATGTTTTGAATTGAACCAATGTTTCTTATCCCATAATCTATAATACAAATCATATTATTTAACCTCCTTAATATCCCATGTTTTTTTATAGTAATAAAGACAATAAAATCTCCATATCAATGTCCAATCATTAAATAAACCATCTTGATATTTTTTATATAAATCATATATTTTATTACTATCTAAAAATTCAAACAACCCTTCATTTTTGATAATTTCAAAAACATTATCAAATTCCTCTTTCAATTCTTGTTTTTGCCATACTTCTTGAGGAGAAATAAATCCCATTTTATCTTTTCTATTCATAATACTAATTGGAATCAAATTACTTGCTATTTTTTTTAACTCATATTTTGTTTCCCCATTTCGTATATATTGAGTACTATTTAATGAAAATGCTTCTTCAACAAGATTATAATCTAAGTAAGGTAACCTACTCTCTATAGAAAAGCACATTGAATTTCTGTCTTCGTTTCTTAAGTATTCTTTTAATGCAGAGAAACTTAAACTTTTATATAATTTATCTTTAAAATAATTTTTATACTTTTTTACGTATTTGAATTCTTTAAAATCACCAATAAAAATACCATATTTATCTTTCTTTGCAAAACGATCCTGCAGATAAATTTGTATTAATTTTTTGATTAAGTCCAAGAAACTAATCTGTAATTTTTTCTTGATTGTATTGAATTCTTTTAAAAAGACGATAAACTCTTTATCCAATAGCAGTGAAATTAAATAGTAATAGTAATCATTAGTATAACCTGAAAATATTTCATCTGCTCCTTGACCACCTAATGTAACTTTTACATTTGTTTCTTTTTTAATATACTCAAAAATTTTATATTGTAAAAATACTGACATACTTCTCACTGGTGTTTCATGAGTATTCATAATTTTAATCATGTTTTTCTTTATATCTTCAGGTTTGACCTTTATAAAATGACCCTCAAAATTAGTTTGGCATAAAGTATCTTGAACATAATTCTTTTCACTAAATTTTTTTTCTTTAAAGTCAGCTGTAAATGTTTGAAACTTTTCTAGTTTGAAACATTTATGTAATTTACACACTAAAGTTGAAGAATCAATACCGCCACTTAATAGTGCTCCAACCTCAACATCTGAACGCATTCTTAGATTTAATGAATTATCTAAAGTATTATTTATATTTATATCATCTTTATTTGACATTTCATAGTATTTCGTTATTAATATCTTCCTATTATATAAAAGACAAGAACCTTCTTCTAAAGAATATATATTTTGAATAAACGTTTCACTTGTATGTTCTAAATTACAGTGCCTTAAATATCCATATACTAAATCTTTATTAATATACTTTTCATTAATAAAAGAACTAACGAACTTTATCTCACTACCAAATATCAAATTATCATCAACCATGGAATAATAAAGTGGTTTTATGCCAAATCTATCACGAGTAAGCAAAATGGTATCTTTGTCTTTATCATATATTGCACTTGCCCACATACCATTAAATTTATTAAATGCTTCAATACCCCAACAATGATAAGCTTTTAAAAACACTTCTGTATCGCTATTAGTTCCAAAGCTATACCCCAGTTCTATCAACTCTTCTCGCAATTCAATATAATTATATATTTCACCATTGTAAACCAAATATAAGTTTTCAAATACAAATGGCTGATGTCCATCTAAAGACAAATCTATAATGCTCAATCTTCTATGTCCAAGTATCATTGATGATGGCTGTTGATTATAAATAAATTTTCTATTATTTAACTCATCTATTGAATCATTTCCGATTAAATGTTCTACTGAATTATATTTATTTTTATAAACAAAACCTTCATCATCTGGTCCACGATGAGCTAATTTTTTATGTGCTTCATAATATTCTTTTGTTTCTATTTTATTTTTATAAGAAAAAAAACCAGTTATTCCACACATTTAATCATTATTCCCTATCTCTACATCTTTTACTTTTTTTACAAGAAAAAACATTGTATATGATAATTTTGTAGTGAATGGTAGATGATAGATATACTTCCCAATAACAGGTATTTTAGATAAAACACCTGTTATTGGTGTTCCTTCTGTAGGTAAGTATTTAATCAGTTCAAAACCACAAGAAGCTAAAAGAATGATAAAATGTGTTGGATCCCAACCATTAATATGATCTCCGGCTTTATTGTAATTATTTATAATATTTTTGGAAAGTCTTAAAGCTCTTTTATTTGAAAAAAACATTTGGCTAATTAAAAAATTTAAATTTACAATATTTGGTAATCCAATTAACAAGTATCCATCATCTTTAATCATACTATTTATTTTAGATAAATAATTACCAGGGTTATGTACATGTTCAATAACTTGAGAACTAAATACTAAATCATAATATTTTTTTGGAAAATTAAACTCGTTTAGTAGTAAAAATTGTAAATTTTCATTATCTCCAAATACTATCTTTGCTTTTTTCAATTCATTCTCTGATATTTCTATACCATCTACTTTACAATTGTACTTTTCATTAAATAACTGACTAACTCCACCTGTACCACAACCATAATCTAATATTTTAGAATCATTATTTAAATCAGTTGGAAATAATTTTTGCATCTGAACATGACGATCATTACCACACGAAAAAACTGTATCATAATAATTTTTAATAATTTTTATTATTTCTTCTTCGTCCCAATATTTGCTATTATGAAAAATTTTACCCATAAAAAACCCCTAAATTTATTGTTAATATCAATACATACACCAGAAATGTAAATATATTATATTCTTTGCTCATATATTTTTTTGACATTATCTGCATAATAATAGAATATATAAATACCCCAATAAAACTAGCAAAAGCAGCACCAACTATTCCATAGATAGGTATTAACCACCAATTAAGCAAAGCATTAGTTCCAAATGAAAAAAGTGCTAAAAATGGATAAAACCATACTTTTTTGTGAAACCCTAATACCAAAGATGGAATTTTATAAAAACCACCCATCATAAAACCAGCCATTACAAAAGGCATTACATCTGCAGCTTCACTATAATTGTCATTTGAAAATATACTAACTAAGAGAGGACTAAGTAATGATATGACAATTGTTATTATAGCTAAACATATATAATACTTATATGAAAAGTGTTCAAGTTCATCTCTTGCTTTTTCATAGTTTTCATTCATATCATTAAACACTTTTGGTAAAATAGCTTGTGAGATAGCCTCATAAACCATAGATAAACCTTGCCCTAGAACATATCCTAAAGTATAAATACCTACAGCACTATCTCCAATATAGTGTTTTATGAACACCCTATCCAAATAAACAAATATTACAGTTTGAAGTGCTGCTATAATACTTGGTAGTGCTAACATAAATGTTTCACTAGCCATAGTTTTATTGAATTGTAAGTTTAGCTTAAATAAATTTTTTTTATAAAACTCGTCAATAAGAGTAAAAATATTTAGAAAAAAACCTAATCCTTGTCCACTCATCCGCCCAAATATACCTAAGTTAAATACAGATATAAGTAAAAAGGAGGAGATATGATTTATAAATGTTTGAAATATAGTATGTTTAAGTACTGAAGTTGATTTATGCTCATTGTAAAGTATTCTTGTAAAAAAGCTCACATAAACAGCTCCTATACCTGCTAATAAAGTCACTACATATAGTACTTGAGTATTTGGAGCTATCCAATTGGATATGAAGTCCATAAGTAAAAGTCCTAATATAAGTGTAACAATAGCAACAATAGTTATAAACCAAAATATAGTGCTTAAGTATTCATCTCTTCTTGTTTTTCTATAGTCAAAATAATATCTTACCGAACTACTATCCATATTTAAAGATACTACTGTAGTTATATACTTAAACATAATCAGATACAAGGCAAGTATCCCAAACTGTGAAGGAGAAAACACTGCTGTATAGTACTTTGTCATTACAAGTGCAGAACCAGTTGCTATTGCAGAACCTGTTAAATACTTAGGCGCATGTTTTAAAATCAAACTAAACATCTATCGCTTTTTCATATATATCATGATAAGAATTAACAAAATTATTTTTATATTTTAATTCTGTCCATTTTTTTTTAAAAAGTGTTTTTGAAAGTATTAATTTCAATATTTGTTTGAAAGCTTCTTTATATATTTTAAAATTATATTTCATTTTTTTGTCTGGTTGATTAATAACTTTTATTATTTCTTCAGCTGCTCTTATATGGTTTTTCCCATCCCCATACTCTATAACATCTTTTATAATTCTATCTCTATTATTTTCTAACTTCTCAAAACTTTTCATTGTTCCAGTATTAAAAAATTCATTTATCAAAGCTTGAACTTCTTTAGTGGTTTTAACAATAGGAGAACCTTTGTGCACATTTTCTCGTATAAAATCACTTTTTGTAGGATTGATTAAAAATGTTTGTTTATTTAAAAGCCAAGCTTCTAAAGCCGTTGTTGTCTCGTAACCTATCCATAAATCTGATATATTTATCAAATCACTAATTTGGTACTGTTTATTTTTATATTTATTTGAAATAAATACATTTTTGTATTTGTCTAAGCCATAAAATTCATCTTCACTCAAACCACTAGTAGCTGGATGATATCTTAATATAAAAAGTATATTTTTATTATTTTCAATAATATCTTTATAAATATTATTTACTCTTTGTAAATCATTTTGATGCATTTTTAATTGCTCTTCACCATACATATTTATGTAATATTCTTTATCATCATTAAACATTATTCCAAATGCCCACCCTGCTATACCTATAACATATTTGTATTTCATATTATTTTCTGTTAGAAATTGTTGTTTATCTTCATATTTCAATAACTTGTATCTATCAAAGCCAGTAGCTCCTGTTACTACAAGTATGTTTTCCAACTCTTTATATTTTTTTAATATTAAAAAAAATGATTTCCTATTCCATAAAAAATACTTATCAACAATTATATTTAATTCTTTATTAATATAGTTTTTCCCATACAAATATAATTCTAATTCAGCCTCTTTAAAATTACCTTCAGATATAAATGAAATCACTTTAATATTCATACTCGTTGCTATTTGAGCAACCTTGTAATTAATGCCAGCTCCTACAAAATTTGACAATACAACCATTTTGGGTCTATATTTTAATAAATAATAATAAGCATTAAAAATTGATTTTGTTTTATATTCAATATTATATTTTTTATTTAAATATATTAAAACAGGAGTAACAATATGTAAATCTCTATCACTATCTGGCCATTCTAAATTTAATATATCCAATTTTTTCAAAACTCAAACTCTTACTGAGAAATTATTTTTAAATAATTCTTCTTTTATATCATTTGGCGTGTATTGTGAGAAATGAAAAATATATGCC
>CBDLTN010000103.1:0-8806 GCA_965306065.1 uncultured Sulfurospirillum sp.
CTGTAACCGAATCAATACCTCTTTCTGAAAGTTTTAAACTTATCTTTTTTTCTATCTCAGCACCACCGCCATTTTGATACATCCAGATTCCCACTGTTCTATGGTCTTGTATATACATAACTTCATCCAATAATTTTCTTATGTTCAATGAAATATTCCAATATCTCTGTAGTTAATTCAATGCGAGAGATAAAACTGCTTTTTAATGCTCTTTCTTTATGGGTATGATCTCCATCTCCGTAAGGACCAAATCCATCTAATGTCAATACACCACAAGACGAGAAGATATTTGCATCACTAACACCACCGCGTTTTTCTCTTTTTAATGTCTTGTTTGTAACCTTTTCAATAGCATCCACAAAGCTAATGATTTCATCTGAAGCTTCCATGACTTCTCTTTGAACACCTCCTTTTAATCTAGACTCTGTTCCTTTAACATAAGAGTTATCTACAATGTCATCTATAGCAGATAAAACCCTATCCTTCTCTTCCACACAATCATATCTCACTTCAAAAAGTAAAAATGCATTCGAAGAGATTGTATTTGCCCCTATACCACCACTGATAAACCCAACATTAAGAGTGGTGTTTTTAGATAAGTCAGTCAAGGCAACCAACTTTTGCAGCTTATAAGAAGCTTCTAAATTTGCATCTATTCCTTCATGATAGTGATTACCTGCATGTTTTGCCAAACCTGTGATATCTACCTCAAAAGTAGCAACACCTTTTCTTCCTACAACAACCTCATCATCAATTCCAGCTGCTTCAAAAACAAGACAATAATCATAATCTTCTGCAAGTTTTGTTGAAAGAGATTTTGAATCATCACTACCTGTCTCTTCATCACTTACAAGTAAAAAATCGATATTTTTAATAGGGATATTTTTTTTGTATATACTTTCAAGTGCACTGTATGCGACTATGAGTCCACCTTTCATATCACAAACTCCAGGGCCGTAAACCCAGTCAACATCAGTATAGAAATGGTCAAAATCTTTAGAAGCAAAGACAGTATCTAAGTGTCCTACAAGAAGAAGTTTTTTTGAGTTTTTGTTATGTTTACTTTTATATAATAGGTGATTTCCTACATGAATTCGCTTATAAACAATCTCTTCCATACCTAATTTTTTAAGCCATGAACCAAAGAGCTTACCTGTTTTATCTACACCTGCTTTATTTTTAGTATGAGAGTTAATGCTAACAAGTTGTTCCAATCTATCAAGCCACTGCAAAACTAGTCCTTTTAATAATAATATAATTATTAATTAAATAGAAACCTGCAACACCAGATAAAACTTATCATAAGTATCTTTCATTGCAACCATTTTACGATCTGTTTAAAATTTAAAATCAATAGAGTTTTGAAAAAATATTTTGATTGAACAACTCAATAACTAATTATATTCCTATTTTTCTAAAAGAGATATAAAAAGGACATAAAAATATCATATTTATTTTTAGAACATTACTTGTAATTAATATAATAAATACTATAATAATACTAATTAAAAAAATTAAGGTTAAATAGTTGAAGATTATTCATTTTAGTGATACTCATTTAGGATACAATGACTTAGATATATTAAATGATGATAATATAAACCAAAGAGAAGCAGACTTTTATGATGCTTTTGAGCAAGTAGTTGAGTCTATAAAACAAATTAGACCAGATTACATTATACATACAGGTGACCTCTTCCACCGTTCGAGTCCTAGTAACAGAGCTATCGCTTTTGCACTTGAACAGTTCAAAATACTAGATACTTTAAACATACCTATCGTCATGATAGCAGGAAACCACAGTACCCCAAGGACCAATCTAAGCACACCAATCTTAAAGATATTTGATAGTTTTGAAAACGTATTTGTGTCTTATAACCAAGAGTATAAAGCCATAGGTTTCAAAGATGTTCTTTTTCATACCATACCTCATATGAATGATGATTCCAAAGCACTCTCTCAAATAGAATTATGTGAAACAAACATAGATGAAAACAGAAAAAACATCATGATGATGCACTGCTCTGTAGGAGCATGGTATCTGATGAGTGAGTTTGGTGAGTGGGTTTATCCGCCTAACAAAGAGTATGTATTTGAAAAGATGGATTATGTTGCACTTGGTCATTGGCATGGCTTTGGAGCAGTAGGTAAACATGAAAACGTATACTACAGTGGCTCAACCGAGCGTACTAGCCTAAATGACAAAAGAAACTCAAAAGGTTTTATGGTTGTAGAGATTAATGAGTCTTTACATGTAGAATACAAAGAGATACACATACGTCCTATTAAAACATATGAAATAGATTGTGAAGAGTTTGATAGTTCTGTAGAAGCTTTACATGTAGATGATATAGAAGATGCCCTAATAGAAGTAAAACTAATAAACTTAACCCCCTTACAGTCTATAGATATACAGACCAATGACATCAAAAAACTATTTGAAAAAGCTTTACATGTAAACATAAAAAGAGAGTTTAAAAAAACAAGTGAAGAAGCTGGATTAGATGATGTGGAAGCTCTTTCACTACAAGAGTACTTTTTAGACCATATCAAAGAAGAAGCCCAACCACAAGAGTATGGACGATTAAAAAATAAGATAAATGAACTGTTCGCAAGTTATGAGGAGGTCAGTGATAATATTAAATAAATTAACTCTAAAAAACTTCAAAAAATATACTTTTAAAACAATAGAGTTTGAAGAAGGTCTCATAGGTATCATAGGAAAAAATGGAAGTGGAAAATCTACTATCTTTGAGGCGATACTCTTTGCCCTATATGGGGAAGCTAAAAAAAGAGGAAACAAAGAGATACTAAGAAATGCAAACGTAACTACTAAAGATGCAGTTGTGGTCGAACTTGACTTCGAGTTTGAAAATAAAGAGTATAAAGTAGTGCGTGAATTTCGTGGAAAAACCATGAGTGCCAATGCCAAGTTCTATAAAAACGGTGAACTCACAACTACAGGCGCAAAAGAAGTAACAACAGCCATAATAGCTTTAACCAAAATGAGCAAAGATGCTTTTATGCATACACTTTTTGCAAGCCAAAAAGAGTTAACTAGTCTAAGTACTCTTAAAAATGAAGATAGAAAAAAAATGATAAGAAAACTTCTTGGTTTAGAGAAGATTGACTTTGTAGAAAAAGAGTTGATAGAAAAAAGCCGTGAACTCAAACGTGAGATAAGTGCTTTTGCAGAGGTACTTTTAGCAGATGAGGATGTAAAGAGTAAAAACGAACAAATAAAAGAGTCACAATCTCTAAAAAAATCTAAAGAAGAAGATGTATATAAAAAAACAGTTGAGCTAAAAACTATAAAAACCAAAGAAGTTGAGATAAAAAAAGAGTTAGAAGTATTTGTAAAAACCAAAGAGAAAAAACAAAAACTCTTCTCAGATATAGAGTTGGTCAAAAACTCTATACTAAACCAAACTAAACACCAAAATAAGCTCTCAGATGAGCTAAAAGACTTAACTCAAAAAGCACAAGAGTTAAAAAAACTTCAAGGAGTCAAACAAGAGTATGAAGCTTTACATGTAAGCTTAAAAGAGCAAACAAAACTCAAAGAGTATAGTCTAACAAAAGATGGACTAAACAAAGAACAGATTCAACTAAAAGAGCAGTGGAAAAAGTCTAAAGCAGATATACAACTGCTTGAAAAATCTTGTGAAATGCAAGAACAGTATGTATTTGATGAGAAGAACTTAGCACAAGACATATCCGTGCGTCAAGATGAGATAGAAGCTAAACAGACTATAGAAAAAGAGTTAGAGCTTGAAATTTCAGCAGAACAAAGAGTTATCAACGAAGCAAATACTAAAGTAGAACGCATAAAAAAACTTGGTCGAGATTCAGAGTGTCCAACTTGTACTAGACCTCTTCTTGAAGAGTATGACAACGTTATAAACACCCTTGTAACACAAGTACAAAACACTCATCAAAAAAAGATAGATGAGTTTAAAGTTCAACTCAAATCTGTCCAAACACAAAAAACCATCTTGCAAGAAGCAAAAAAGAAAAAAGAAAAAGAGTACCAAGAACTCACAAACAAACTAAACATCATAAATAGCAAACAAAAAGATTTGACAAAAGCCCAAGAATACTTCAAAGGTATAGAACAAAAGGGACTTAAAAACAAAGATGAGCTAAAAAAACTAGAGCAGTTTAGCTATGATGAAGCTTTACATGTAAAGATACAAAAAACTTACGATGAACTCACTACAAAACACAGATATGTTCTGAGCCTAGAGACGGAACTAAAAAGAGTAGAGACTCTAAAAACTCAACTACAAAACTGTACAAAACAGATAAGCGAGTTAAATCTTACATGTAAAACTAAAGAAGAAGAATCTAAACAAGTAAATTATGATGAAGATGCACATAAAAACAAACTGCAAGAACATAACGAAATAGAGAAAAACAAAGAAGCAAAAACAACTGAACTAAACGACATAAAAGTTCAAATTGCCAAACTAGAGGGGGATATAAGAACTATACAACACTCTTTAGATAACAACCAAATCCAACTAAAAAAAGTACAAACAAAAAAAGATGATCTGCAAGACTACGAAAAAATCAAACTAAGCCTAAGCGAGTTCAAAACCCGCCTAAACGCCAAAATTGCCCCACGTATCTCGACAATAGCCTCAGATATGTATGCAACCATAACAAAAGGTAAATACCAACATATAGAAGTAAGCAACGACTTCGACTTCTTTATCTACGATGAGGGTAAAAAATACCCTATAGAGAGATTTAGCGGAGGTGAAGTGGACTTGGCAAATCTAGTCTTGCGTATAGCCATCTCAAAAACACTAACAGAGCTCAATGGAGCAAGTAGTATAGGGTTCTTGGCATTTGATGAGGTGTTTGGAAGTCAAGATGAGAATCGTCGTATGGAAATTTTAGAAGCCTTTCATACTATAAAAGAACAATATAGACAGATATTTCTAATAAGTCATGAGATGGAGATTAAGGAGATGTTTGAACGGGTTGTAGAAGTTTAACAACATGATGATAAACAATGTAAATGTAGACTGAGTTAGTTTACATTTACAATTTTCAAGGCTCCGTCATGTTCTTCTCTAAGTTTAAATGTAGTTTTATTCATTCTTTTATCTGTCTTTAGAACTATCTCTCGCTCAGGGTTGCTTAATCTATATGCAATGCTGTTAAATCCTTCAATCGGTTTGTTTACTACAATCTTGGCATCAAAGATATCTAAATCACTCTCAAGTTGTCCATTTTTTACTTTTTCGACCTGACTTTTTTTATACTTAAAGTCTTCTTTGAGCTTTTTATAACGAGCCATCATAACTTTGCATATCTTAAAATTTTTAACAAGTTTATCAGGTATATCTAAACCTTCTTTTTTACTTTTCATAATGGTATCTTGTATTTTTTTACAAGGTTCTAAATTCTTTTTAACTTTTGCAGTAGTGTCTTTAAGTGTTTTTATTAGAAGTTTCAACTCATCTTCTAGTTTTTCTAAATAAGCTGCATCTGGTTTTTTATGCTCATCAAAAGCACTTTTAATTGAAGTATCAATAATAAACTTATTTTCTCCACCATTTATCATATCTACTTGGATATATTTTGAAGACTCCATTGTAACGTTTGAGCCAAGTGTGCCTACCTCTATAGTTTTTGCTCTGATTTTTCCACGTACTGCATGCTCTACAGTTACCTTATCAGCAACAACTTTACCACCTTCAAGAGTGTGTATTTTAACTTCACGACCTGTTACTTTACCTCTATGTTGCCTTATGTCAGCATTAACACATTTTATAGAAGAACTATCGTGAGTTTGACCAGTTACAGAAATATCGCGTGTTTCTATTTTAGTATCAGGTCCAATATTGCCTTTTACTGAGAGTTTTCTTACTTTTACATGCATACCTTTTTCAATAGCATCCTCTAAAGGATCGTTTCTTGTTACATTGATAGTTATATCTGCATCTAGATTAGAGTTGATTGTTCCGGTGGTTTTAAAAGATATCTCACCTATGTCTAAGTTGTTTGTTACATCGTATTTGTTTTCGTTTTTCGTAAGAAAACCACTTTTGGTAGCTAGGTATTTTATGTTTTCAAAGCTATCTTGAATCTCAATACTATCGTCAACCGTAAATGTTGGTGTTTCGTCTAAGTTTATCGTCTTTGCTTCGATAATCCTACCTCTACAAGTTCTACCATGTTCACCTTGCTGAGGCTTGATAAATTCAAACAGTTGTTCGCCTTGGGCACAATTTATAAAGACTCCTCTGTTTGCATAATCAACTTTTCCTGTACTATCTTCAACACCAACATCACTCTTCTGCTCAATATTCATGATGAGTTTAGACTCTACTCCTAGTGTTGCGTCAATGCTCTTTGAAATCAGGATTTTTTTGTCTTCTTTAAATGTCAATAGTTTAATTTTTTGTATTAGATTTACAAATTCTTTAATGGTGTTTTGATAATCTGCATCAAACAGATACAGCATGATGTTTGATCTTAGTTTTTGCTCAGTAATGTAGTCAAGAAAATCTTCATAAAGTCCCTTTTTGTACTTTAGTCTTGAGCCTTGTTTGATAACAAGATATGCAAGTGTATCATTTTCTTTGAACTCTATTTGAGAATGCATATCTTTAAAAGGATAATCTGTACGTTTGGATTTTATTTTTATGTCATAGTTTTGCTTAAGCTCGAGAGTGTTATCTCTTAAAGAACTTTCTTCTTTATAGGTACTTAGAGCATCATCGGGTATTTCAAAAAAATCTGTATCAGAAGTTTTAACCAAAGTTGTAACAGCATTAAGCTCGATACGAAGTGTAGAATCGAGTATCGCGTTCTCGCTTGCAATATGCTGGAGTTCTCCTAAAACATTACTAGTGATGACTTTTACAGGCTTTATCATGTTATGCTACCTTTTAGAATTGTCACATTCTAACATAATATTTTCTTTTTTTGAAGAATTAACAAAAAATACCCAACATAAGTAAATATTTTTTTACTTTATTTTACTTTTCTTTAATGTTAAATTGACTAAAACATCATACAAATTAAGTGGATAAAAAAGGTTACTTTTATCAACTAAACAATATTAAAACATTAACTATTATTTTAGATTCTAAATATTTATAATAGGTCTTATTTTTTAATAATAATAGAAATTATAGCTACTATAATAAATAAAATAATATCTTAAAGATTATTCGAGTAATATTTTACTAAACTATTTTCAGGAGAATAAATAATGAAATTTAAACAGGTTACGATCAATTTAACAATAATAGCAGTTGGTGCTTTAACATTTAGTGGTTGTGCACACACATATAATTTACAACCAGAATATAATAAAGAAACTAAATCAGTAAAAATAAGTAATTTAAGATTAGATAATGTCTCTTACTATAATAAAAAAAAGACAAAGATGAATGATCGCTCTATGAACAATATTAAAAGATATAGAGAATCATTTAAGCTAGAAGGTAATCCAGAATGTAATAAGTTATCTGTAAAAGTTCAACAAGCTTATAATAGTTGGTATTTTCATGATTCTATGTTAGAAGATGTTATGAAATACTATAATAATAATTGTCAAATAGAAAAAATAGCGAATCTAAATTTTGGTATATGTAAAAAAACTAAAACGGTTACAACAAATGAAGGAAAAGAAACTACAAAAGAAGTATTTAATTATGGCGTAACAGAATCAAAAACAAATCAATATGGATATGATAGTAAAATCTCAATTGATTTAAAAACAAAAAGTTGTTACACAAAAATACGTGACCATTTCAAACAAGATTATGCATCAAAAGGTAAATGATAATGATTAAATTATTTTTAATAGTTTCCATCAGTATTTTTTCTTTTGCAGAAAATTTTGTTCCGTTAATCCCTGTTTATGATAAAGCAAATAATGAATTATCATTTAAATTGAATAAAGATAAAAAAGTGCTTTTTAAAGACATTACTTTTTATTCAAAAAAAACAAAAGTTAATAGTGAAGGTTTTTTTCCATATACTAGATATGTAGTAAAAACTTCTGATGATAAATGTGAAAAATTAACTTTTCATCATAGAAAAACTGAAGATGTAAATTATTATTATAATACATATTCCGAAATGGCACTAATAAAATATGATAGTCGTTGTAAACAAAAAAAGGTTGGAGATATTATATTTTTGCAGTGTACCGATAAAATTAAAAAATCAAAAAATGATGGTTTAAAAAAAGATTATTTTATTGAAAAGTATAGTCTTGTATATGATAATGATGAAATAGAACCAAATGAAAGTAGTCTTATACATGTTAAAAAAGAGTGCTATAATAAACTACATGATTTATTAAAGTAGTATACTTAGAAAAAGGGGATAACCCATGAAACTAGTATTCATCCACGGTTGGAGTGTTACTTCTACTAAGGCTTATGGAGAGTTACCGCAAGTCATCGAGCGTGAGGCTCCAAAGTCTTTACATGTAGAGATTGAAAACATCTACCTTGGGGAGTATATCAGTTTTCATGATGAAGTGAGTTTAGAGGACATCGCTCGTGCTTTTGAGACGGCTCGTGTGGAGAAACTGGGGAGTGAGAGTTTTGTTTGTATCACTCACTCTACTGGTGGTCCTGTTATACGGCTTTGGGTAGATATGTTTTTTGCTTCTTCTTTGGTTTCTTGTCCTCTTAGTCATCTTATCATGCTTGCTCCTGCAAATCACGGCTCGGCTTTGGTGATTCTAGGTAAGAGTAAGCTCTCTCGTATCAAAGCTTGGGTAGAAGGAATAGAGCCGGGAGTTGGGGTACTTGACTGGTTACAGCTTGGT
>CBDLTN010000104.1:0-8761 GCA_965306065.1 uncultured Sulfurospirillum sp.
ATTTTACTGTTGATTTTAGAGTATATAATTTAAATATATTAGTTTGCATTCTTTTTTTATAATTCATATATGTTAATTGTTGCTCTAGGAAAATGTTATCATATGCAACATCAGGAACACTGTTTTTTTTATGAAATCTTCGGTATACACTCTCTAAAATTTTTAAATCACTTTTTAACTCTAAAAGATACTCATCCATAAAAGTACTATCCATATCTCTTAGATTATTGTACGCTGTATTTAAAAATCGTTTCATTAGTAAAAAGTCTAAAGTTTCACCTTCTGCAAACTCTGCCTCATATTCATATATGGTTGAGATAATATCTTCGAAATAATTATTTAAACAATCTGAAACACTTCGGTCAAGAGGTATACTTACATTTAAATTTACATTAGATTTTTTTATAGTTGGTTCATCTTTTAGCTGTTCAATTTTTGGATGTTCATTTTTTGTATTACTCTGAACATTTAAAGCTTCAACAAAAAAAACTTCGTCATTATCTAAATCAAACTTTACTTTTTCACCTATCTCAGGAATATCTTCAAAACCTATACAATCATCAAGGCTAAATTGGTACTGCTTTTTATTTTCATCAACAAGAACAGCACTATTCTCATCAATGTTAACTAAAGCAATAATTCCTATCATTTAGCCTCTCCCATATAGCAAATACATTCATCAATAAAAGTACTCTTATAATTAACGTGCAAAACCAACTGCACGCATCTCTCTTATTACATGTACTTTAATTTCTCCAGGGTATTGTACTTTATCTTCTATCTCTTCTGCAATTTCTTTAGATAATAGTACCGCTTCGTCATCATTTACAAGTTTTGCATTCGCTATTACTCTTATTTCTCTGCCTGCATTTATAGCATATGCTTGTTTTATACCTTGTTTAGATTTTGCTATCTCTTCTATGTCTTGAACACGTTTTAAGAAACTCTCTAATACTTCTCTTCTTGCACCTGGACGGGCTGCTGAAAGAGTATCTGCAGCACACACAGCAGCAGATTCTACACTTGTCGCTTCCTCATGACCGTGGTGAGCATAAATAGCATTTATAACAACTGGATCTTCTTTATACCTTTTACATATATCTGCACCAAGATCAACATGGCTTCCAGCAAAATCGTGAGTTAAAGCTTTACCAATATCGTGTAAAATTCCTGCACGTTTTGCTAAAATTTCATCACCACCACATTCTGCAGCAATGATTCCAGATAAGTGAGCAACTTCTAAAGAGTGTCCTAATGCATTTTGTCCATAACTAGCACGAAATTTCAATCTTCCTATTAATTTAACTATCTCTGGATGTACTTTTGAAAGTCCTAAGTCTACAAGGATATTTTCACCCTCTTCTATAAGTCCTTGATCGAACTCCTCTTTTACTTTATCATATATACCTTCTATACGAGCTGGTTGGATTCTTCCATCTTCAACCAATAACTCAATTACTTTTGTAGCAACTGCTCTTCTATATAGATTAAAACTACTCAATATAATTGCATTTGGAGTATCATCTATAATAATATCTACACCAAGTAGCATCTCGAGAGTTTTTATATTTCTACCCTCTTTACCAATAATACGACCTTTTAACTCATCATCTTTAATATTAACAACATTAATAAGTCTCTCTGCTGCAAAATCTCCTGCAAATCTAGAAGTAGCTTGTGCTAAAATATAATTTACTCTTCTTTTTGCATCCTGTTTTGCTTCTTCTTCAGCTTTTCTAACTATATGAGCAATATCTGCACGAGATTTCTCTTCTACTTTTTTTAGAACTATCTCTTTTGCTTCACGTTCAGTAAGCCCTGCTGCGCTTTCTAGTACATGTAAAGCTTCTTCTACTTTTTGTTCATAATCTTTTTTTAGATTACTTCCTTCATCATAAAGATCTTGTGCTTCTTTTTTAAGATTTCCTAAATCACTTTTTTCTCTATTTAACTTTTTAAAATCATCTTTTATATTTTTATCTTTTTTCTCTAACTCTAGCATTTTGTCAGTATGTTCTTTTTTATAAGAAAAAGCTTTATCTTCATACTTTCTTTTTGCATTATGTTCTGCTTCTTTTACTTTTACTTCTGAGTTTTTAAGAACTAATTCTGCTTCATGTTCTATTGCTTTTGCCTTTGCTTTTGCTTGAGCAACGTATACCTCATGGTTTGCTGTATTTAGTTTTTTAGACACAAAGAACCCTACTGCCCCACTGGCCAAAACGGCCGCACTTAATTCTATTATCATTTTTTCCTCTTTTTTGTTATATATGGGGTTATATAAATATCTGCTCGTATATCGTGGCTTTCACATAAAAACTCTTGTGTAAAGCACTCTCCAAGTTGCACAAATACAACTTTAGGAGAGGATTGCAGGGATTCAAAAAATCTATCATACATCCCTTTTCCAAAACCAATACGCTTAAAAGCACCATCCACCCCTAGAACTGGTACTATTGCCAAATCTATCTTTGGAACTCTTGCATAAGAATTCTTTGGTTCTCTTATATTGAACTTTTTCCTAAATAGAGGCAATCTAAATTCTACCATCTTAAAACTGACACCTTCCATAAATGGAACATAAATATTAACTTTTGATCTAATTCTCTTTATTAGTTGCATAGTATCAACTTCATGACTTAACGGTACATATAATAATATGTCTTTATACTTTCCTTTTATTATCAATTTTTCTAATTTATCAACAATAAGCTTATCTCTTTTAAATCTTCCTATTTTAGTAAATTTTTGTATTTTTATCTTTGCATTTTTTCTAAATATTTCTTTTTTATTCATATATAAAAACCTTTTTGCTATAATCACACCTTTAATTGTATAAGGAAACTAATGAAAATTTTATTAACTGCTATCTTAGCACTATTTATCTTTACTGGATGTAACGATAAAAATAATGATGGTAACACAGAAACAGCACAAAAAACTAAAGAATTAACATCTAAAAATGATTCAAACAATATTGTATTACAAGATACAACAGGTAAAAAAATAAAAGTAACAAGCTTGGAAAATGGCTTTATATTTGAAGGTTACGAAAATAAGATAGTTTTAGTAAACTTTTTTGCTACTTGGTGTCCGCCTTGTAAAGCAGAAATTCCTCACTTAAATAATTTACAAGAAAAATATAAAGATGATTTAAAAATCATAAGTGTCCTTCTTGAGGAGAATAAATCAAATGAAGACATTATAACTTTTATGAATAATAACAATATAGAGTTTACAATTACAAACTCACAAGACAACTACAAGCTTGCAAAAGAAGTTGGAGGTGTTAAGAGTATACCCTTAATGTTAATCTATGACAGAGAAGGAAAATATTCTCAACACTACATAGGTGCTGTTCCTGAAGAGATGATAGAAGCAGATATAAAGAAAGTACTATAAATGTTTGGATTTATTAAAAAAGGTCTAAGCAAAACTGCCAATGCTATAAAAGAGATACTTCCTGAAAAAGTCATAAAAATAGATAAAGAAACTCTTGAAGAAATACTTTTAGAGTCTGATGTTCCATATGAAATTGTAGAAGAGATGATTTATTATTTACCACCCCAAGATACAGTTAAAAGAGCCGATGTTCAACGTGTTATGAAAGCATACTTTATTTATAAAACAGAGGAAAACTCAAAAGAAACTCCTTTTGTAGATTTAGTTATAGGAGTAAATGGTGCTGGAAAAACAACAACTATAGCAAAGATGGCGAACAACTATAAAAATAGTGGTAAAAAAGTGATTCTTGGAGCAAGTGATACATTTAGAGCAGCAGCAATCGAACAATTAAAGCGTTGGGCAGATAAAATAGAAGTCCCGATAGTATACACTCAACAAGACCATGATCCTTCAGCAGTTGCATTTGATACTATAAGCTCTGCAAATGCTAAAGGCTTTGATAATGTAATAATAGATACAGCAGGTCGACTTCACAATCATACAAACTTATCAAATGAGCTAAAAAAAATAGTTCGAATTTGTGGCAAAGCAAAAGATGGAGCACCACATAGAAAAATTCTAGTATTAGATGGCACACAAGGAAACTCAGCAATAAATCAAGCGAAATCTTTTAATGAAATTGTAGGAGTAGATGCTATAATTATTACAAAACTAGATGGTACAGCAAAAGGTGGAGCACTTTTTGGAGTAGCACGTGAACTAAAACTACCAATAATATATGTAGGTGTGGGTGAAGGCAAAGATGACCTTATCCCATTTAATCCTGATGAATTTATTGATGCTATATTAGATGCTATATTTGTAAGTGAAAATGGCTAAGAAAAAAACTTTATTTGAATGCCAAGCATGCGGTATGCAAAGTGCAAAGTGGCTTGGAAAATGTCCAAGCTGTGGTGCATGGGAAGAGTTCTTAGAACTAAATGCCAAGCAAATAGAAGTATTAAAAGAGATAAAAAATACTTCTACTACATCCGTCTCAAATCAAGCAATATCCATAACACAAGTAGAACAAGACAAAATATCTCGTTTTAGTTCGGGAGATAAAGAGCTTGACTTAGTGATGGGTGGTGGTATAGTTAGTGGTAGTTTGACACTAATAGGAGGAAGTCCTGGTGTTGGAAAATCTACACTTCTTCTAAAAATAGCAGGAAATCTTGCAAAAGCAAACAAAAAAATACTATATGTCAGTGGAGAAGAATCAGCAGGGCAGATAAAATTACGTTCAGATAGGTTAGGTAGTAACTACGACAACTTATTTCTAATGAGTGAAATTAGACTTGATACAGTTTTATCAGAACTCTCAAAAGGAGGATATGAAGCTCTAGTAATTGATTCTATACAGACTCTATATAGTGAAAAACTCACAGCAGCTCCAGGAAGTGTATCTCAAGTTAGAGAGATTACATTTGAGCTTATGAGATGGGGCAAAGAGAATCAAATTGCAATTTTTATTATAGGTCATATTACAAAAGAAGGCTCCATTGCAGGTCCAAGGGTATTGGAACACATGGTTGATACAGTTTTGTATTTTGAAGGTGATAGCTCACGTGAACTTAGACTTCTTAGAGGCTTTAAAAACCGTTTTGGAAGTACAAGTGAAGTCGGTATCTTTGAGATGACAAATGCAGGATTAATAAGTGCAAAAGATATCTCTAAAAAATTTTTTACTAGAGGAAGTGCTCAAGCAGGTTCTGCCATAACTGTTATTATGGAGGGAAGTCGACCTATAGTTATTGAAGTTCAAGCCTTAGTAAGTGATAGCAGTTATGCAAATCCTAAAAGAAGTTCAACAGGATATGAACTAAATAGACTAACTATGCTACTTGCACTTTTAGAGAGAAAACTTGATTTACCATTTAATCAATATGATGTTTTTATAAACATTACCGGAGGCATAAAAATCACTGAAACTTCAGCAGATTTAGCAATAATCGCTGCGATAATAAGTAGTTTTAGAAATAGACCTATTAGTAAAGATACAATTTTTATGGGTGAAGTTAGTTTAATTGGAGATATTAGAGATATTTTTAACTTAGACCAACGATTAAAAGAGGCAAAATCACAACATTTTACAAAAGCTATAGTACCATCCAAACCAACAGAAATGACAAATGGTATTAAATGCTTTGAAATAGATGAAGTATCAAAACTTATAGAATGGATGTAATTTATAACATCTTTATTAAAGTTTTAATATAATTCAACGATATATAATTAAGATTACGACCATGGGGTTGTGCTTTAGATGATATTAATTTAACTTGAAACAGTTCAAGTTAAAAAATAAATTAAATGAAACACCAAAGGAATGGGCATGGCAGAAGAAATAGAAGAGGAAGTTGTAGAAAAAAAACCTGGTGGAAACATGGTACTCATTTTAATAGTAGTACTTCTAGTTGTTCTTTTAGTAGGTGGTGGTTTAGCAGCATTTTTCTTACTAGGCGATGATGATGAAAATATGTCACAATCACAGCAAATTTCTAAATCTTCTACTACAAAAAGAAAAGCCAGTAGACGTTCTAGTGATTATCTTACTATTGGACCAATGTATCCAATGAGCCAATTCGTTGTAAACCTGCTTAGTGAAAGTGGTGGGAAATACTTAAAAGTTGCACTTGATATTGAACTTGGTTCTGAAGAGTTAGCTTCTGAAATGGATATGAAAAAATCTCTTATAAGGGACATTATAATACGTGCTTTATCATCTAAAACATTTGAAGAAGTAAGTACTATGAAAGGCAAGGACCGTCTAAAAGATGAGATAGTTAATCAAATAAACGATGTTCTTGCAGATGGACAAATAAATAATATATTTTTTACGGATTTTGTCGTTCAATAATGATAGGCGTTGATATAGTAAAAATAAGTAGAATAGAAAGAATGAAAGAGCGTTTTGGAGACAAGGCGCTCAAAAGATTTCTGGATATAGACGAACAAAAACTAGCATCATCGTCAACTTCACATGCAGGATATTGGGCTGCAAAAGAAGCAATAAGTAAAGCACTTGGTGTTGGTATAAGCAAAAAATGTAGTTTTTTTGATATTAAACTTTATAAAGACAACAATAATGCTCCTTACTTTACTCTCTCTAAACATCTTGTTGAAGAATTTGAGATAACTGATACAACTTTAAGTATAACGCATGATGGAGAATATGCAGTTGCGGTTGCATCAATAGAGTCTAAACTTAAAAGAGTAAACCCACTCTTTCATTCTAAATAATTTTTTTTCTAAATCTAAAAAAAAGTAAAATAATTACGAATACAAATAAAATAGACCAAACTAATTGAGTATCAAATATTAGTAAAAAATCTATAATTTCTTGTAAAAAAAATCCCCATAGCGATATAGCGATGACTGTTGCTACTAAAACAATTACTATTACAGTATAAAGGTTAATTCCTATTAAAAAGCCTATTATTGCACCAACTATAGGTCCAGTCATCCAAAAGGGGATAAAAACAAAGAAAAATAGGCCAAACTTTCCATACTTATCAAATTTTTCCTGATGAAGTTGTTTTTTTGATTGAACTTCATTAAAGAAGTTTTCCAGAACTTTTATTTTCAAAATACCCTTAAAACTAAACACAAAAAGAGGATAGATTATTGCTACTAAAATAGCCTCTGTAATTATGTTTGTGGTAATTACAACAAAATGAGATAATTCAGAAGCATATCCAAATGACAAGGATGGAACTCTTCCAACAAATAAATTTGAAAAGACCATTCCTGTAATTTTATTGGCAAGATCCACATCCAGCTGATAACATATAATAATAAATACAATCAAAGAAAGAGTTAAAAAAAGACCAAAAAGAAATATATTACCCTCTTTGCCTTTAAAAAGATTATCTAAAAAAAATTTCATTTTTAATTCCTCAAATATAAAATGTATTTTGTTAAACCAAAGACTATTTATTTAAATAATAAGTATAACACAAAGAGTTACAATAAGATTCATAATGACACCATTACAGACAAAACTTAGCATATTTTATAGAAAAAATGTTATAGTAATACTATGTCAAATACGATGGAATTCCAAAAGGAAAAGAGTGAAAAAAACTAGTCAAGTACAATCATTAAAAAAAATATCTCAGCATTTAAATATACTTTATGTCGAAGATAATGATGACCTTAGAGAAAGCACAAAAAAACTTTTTTTAAAATTTTTTAAACGTGTAGATACTGCTTCTAATGGAAAAGATGGACTTAATCTTTACCAAAACTACCTTTTAAAATCACAAGAGTATTATGATATTGTCATTAGTGATATTCAAATGCCTTATCTTGATGGAATTGATATGAGTAAGGCCATACTTGATATAAACAACGAACAAAAAATAATTATTATATCTGCCCATGAAGATCATAAATATTTGCGAGAAATGCTTGAACTCGGTATTGAAGGCTTTATTCAAAAACCGTTTGATACAAAAAGAGTACTTGAAGTTTTACATAGGATATGTATAACATTTCATTTAGATAATATACAATACTTTAAAGCACTAACAGAAGCTTCTATCATCTCAAAAATAAACGGTGATGGAGTTATTACTTATGTAAATGACAAACTTTGTAACATTACAGGATACTCACGTAAAGAATTAATAGGAAATAAATACTCTATATTTAAACACTCTGATAATCCAAAATCAATGTACAAAGAGTTATGGGAAACAATAACTTCTGGTAATGTATGGAAAGGTCGTGTTGTAAATCTTAAAAAAGATGGTACAACTTTCATAGCAGAAGTAATTATGATTCCATTAATAGATCAAAATGGCAATATACAAGAGTATATGGCTATGCAACACGATATAACTGCCGTAGTTGAACTAAAACGTAAGTTTTTTGCTAAAGAACAAGAACAGTTGATGCAAAAAAAAATTGAAAAAGCAAAAGAGTCTTTTTTATTAATTTTTACTCATGAACTAAAAACACCGCTAAATGCAATTATAAATTTTAGTCTATATATCAAAAAAAAGTTGCAAAAACCAGAAAATATTGACTACAAAAAGCTTTTAAAACTTTTAAATTCTGTATTAGATAATGCATCAGATATGCTTGATAATATTACTCAAATACTAGAACTCTCTAAAATAACCTCAAATAAATTAAGTTATACAAAAGAGTCTTTTAATCTTAATGCTATGCTAACCCATTTAATAAAGAAATTTGATTCACTAGTAAAAAGTAAAAATATAAAGTTAAATTTTACAATAGAAAAAGATTTTTTGGTTTATAGTGATAAATACCGTGTTCAACAAATTATAACTAACATACTCTCTAATGC
>CBDLTN010000105.1:0-8733 GCA_965306065.1 uncultured Sulfurospirillum sp.
TTAATGGGTATGTAGTCATCATTGAAGCGGGTACTTTTTTAGATAAAAAACTATATGAGAGAATTACCTCCAATAATTTACAAGTTTTTGTACAAAATGAAAGCTACAATGAGTATAAACAATATACACAAGAAAACAAAAAAAACTCAAATAACAAAATAGAAATTTTAGACTTATCAGAAGAGGTAAAAAACTCTCTTAATATTGATAAAATACTATCAGAAGAGAAACTAGCAAGTGAAAAATTAAAAACTATATATTTCATTGGAAACAATTTAATAAACTCATGGTTATTAATAAAAAACAAAAAGAGGATACCTTTAGATGCATTTGAATGTTTAATAGAAAATATAGTTGAGATAGTTAATGAAAATGATGTAAGACTTTCATGCATAAATGAATTTATTGATAACAACTACTCTTTATCTACACATTTGTTAAATGTTACATTATTTACATCTTTGATTGCAAATCAATTAGATCTTGATTTTATTGATCAAAAGAAATTACTTTTAAGCGCAATATTTCATGATATAGGAAAGACAGAAATTGATGAGGTACTACTGGAAAAACCTGATATTTTAAGCGATTATGAATTTGGTTTAATAAAAGAACATTCAATGCAGAGTGTCAAGTTAGTTAAAAAAGCAGGTTTAAAAGACAGGATCATAGTAGATGGAATTAGACATCATCATGAAAGACTAGATGGCAGTGGTTATCCTGATGGTTTGTATGCAAAAAGAATAAGTGATTTTGGACAGATACTTGCTGTGTGTGATGTGTTTGATGCACTTATTACAACAAAACCCTATAGAGGAGCATATAACACGTTTAATGCATTAACTTTGATTAGAAAAGAGTATAAAAACAGTTTAAATATGAAGTATGTTAATATCTTTATTAAGTTACTTAATTAAATATTTAGAATATAGAGATTGTAATAAGTTTTTTTATAGAATTGGAACAAAAAGGAGTATGTTTTGGATTTACACTCTTGGTACTTATTCTCAACAGTTGCATTTTTAACTATTATCAGTCCTGGTCCTGCTATACTTTTAGCTATAAATAACGGATTGATACACAATATGAGAGGTGTTGCTATTTCATCATTAGCAAATATACTTGGTCTTTTTTGTCTCTCAAGTGTATCTATGTTAGGACTTGGAGCTATACTCCAAACATCTTCAACTCTTTTTTTGGTTATGAAAGCTTTAGGAGCAAGTTATCTTATATATATGGGTATAAAACAATTTAGAAATTTATCTAGTGTATTTGATAATAATGGAATTAAAATAGAAAAAAACAGCTTAAAAGTTTTTAGAAAAGGTTTTATGGTATGTGTTACAAATCCTAAGCCTATAGTCTTTTTCACAGCAATTTTTCCAATTTTTTTAAATCCTACAAGTGCTCTTTTGCCTCAGTTCTTTGTAATGACATTTACATTTATGATTTTATCTTTTATGACACTGATTAGTTTTGCTTACTTTGCAAAATATTTTAAGTTTTGGCTGTCAAATGAAAAAAGAGCCATGATTTTTAACCGTATAAGCGGTTCTATATTTATAATGTTAGGTTTTGGTTTATTAAGAGTTGAGAATAAAACTCAATAAAATAAGGATTAAATATGATAATAAGAAATATTTTATTAGTGCTCGTCCTTTTTGTCAGCATAACAAATGCAAACACAGACTATAAAAAAGTCTATGAAGAGTATAAAACCTGTATCAAAATATATGATAACTGTATAGCTGACTTTTTAGATACTTTTGTAAATATGGGTGGTGACAGTGTGGAAGACTGCAAGATAGAAAGAAAAGAGTGTGAAGACAAAGCAGAAAAATTAATAAAAGAGTATAAATGAATAAACCATACAATAAACTGACGCCTGTAGAAGAAAATATTATACAAAACAAAGGTACAGAAGCACCATATAGTGGTAAATATAATGATTTTTATGAAACAGGAGTATTTACATGTAAACGCTGTGATGCTTTGTTATATAAATCGGATGACAAGTTTAATTCAGGTTGTGGATGGCCTAGTTTTGATGATGAGGTAAGTGGTGCAGTAAAGCGAACAATAGATTTGGACGGAAGTCGAATAGAGATTACATGTAAAGCTTGTGGAGCTCATTTAGGACATGTTTTTGAGGGAGAAGGATTTACTGATAAAAACACAAGACATTGTGTAAATTCGCTAAGTCTAAATTTTGTAAAAAAATAGAATTATCATTACATGTAAAGTATGGTAGAATACTCAAAAAGGCAGAGAAATTATTCTCTTAATAAAAGATATAAAAATAAAGGACAAAATATGAAGTTACTTGCATTTATACTATTATTTTCATCAACACTGCTTTTTGCAGCCAATAACAAAATCATAATTAAAAAAGAGTTTTTTTATGATAATGCTAAACCATCACAACTAGGTGTTGATAATGCTTTTTACGTAAAAGGAAAAAACTGGATACAAGGTCTAAATGGTCTTAAAGCTTTTTCTAAATGTAAACTTGTAGAGATAGATGAACTAGGTCAAGAAGCTCAACTTTTTAAAGCAAAGCTTACTGCTGAGTGTATGGAGTAGCACTTCAAAAATCTAAAGTTTTATTTATTTACAATAAAATCCACGAACTCATAATCATAAGGATTTTTTTCATCTTTATGATGTTTTTCTCTTTTGGTTTCTTTTAGATTTAATTGTGCATAATCAGGAAACTGTGTGTCACCATCAACATCTAAATCTATAAAAGTGAGATATAGTTTATCTGCTTGATTTAAAAGCTCAGAGTAAAGATAACCTCCACCTATAATAAAAATTTCTTCTTCATCTTTTACAAGTTCAAACGCACTTTTTACTGAAGTAGCAGTTTCACAGCCTTCAAGTTCATAATCAGCATTACGACTTATTACTATGTTTTTTCTTCCTGGAAGTGGACGTCCTATAGACTCATAAGTTTTTCTACCCATAATTATGGGTTTACCAAGAGTTACTTTTTTAAAGTGCTGTAAGTCAGCTGGTAGATGCCAAGGCATTTTGTTGTCTTTTCCTATAACGCGGTTGTTTGCCATTGCTACTATGATTGATATTATTGGTTTACTCATAATTTCTCCTAAACTGAAAAAGGGTAAGATATAGGTTCATGACACTCATAACCACTGATAGAAAAGTCATCCATTGTAACCCAAGTCTCTAAATCTTCTAAAGAAGTAATTTTTTCATTTATATGTAGTTGTGGAGAAGCAAAAGGTTCACGTTTAAGTTGAACATCACGCATTAGCTCAACTTGATCTTCATATATATGAGCATTTACTATTTTATGAAAAGCGGTTCCAGCTTTTTTACCTGTAATACGTGCCATCAAAGCTAAAAATGTAAATACTTGAACTTGGTTAAAGTTAAGACCAAGAGGTACATCGCATGAACGTTGATATGAAGTTAGATGAAGTGTATCACCTACCAAAGAAAAGTTATGTGTATGCATACAAGGACGCAAGCAACCCATATGAAATTCACCAGGATTATAAAAAGTGATAATTTCAGCTCTATCGTCAATACCATTTTTTAAATTATCTACTACTTTTTTAAGTTGGTCAATGATATTTCCTTCTGGTGTTTTCCAAGCTCTTGCTTGAACTCCGTAAACACGACCCATATCGTCTGTTCCTTTTCTATGGGGATTGTTTAACCATGACTCATTTAAGTTTGCATTTGCATCCCATGTTTTAGTTCCAAGTTTACGAAAATCAGCTGCATTGTCATAACCACGAATATAACCCAAAAACTCAGCAATAGCAGATTTAAAGTATGATTTACGAGTAGTTATCATAGGAAACTCATTTTTCCCTACTTCATATTGTAAATCAGCATTTATAACAGTTAGACAACGTTTGCCTGTACGTTTGTTTTTAATCCATGTTCCATCGTTTATAATTCTATTGCATAAGTCTAAATACTGCTTCATTTTTTACCTTTTGTTATTCGAGATGAAATTATATACTAAAAAAGTAAAATATAAAATAAGAAATATAAGTTTATATTTAACTTTTAAGGATATTTTTAATGTATGGTGTGAAGTTCTTACACATTAGAATTTTTTTATATAAATAAATCGCCAAATTATTCAAAAAGTATCTTTTAGGTTATTTTGCCTATTTATAATCAATAAATTATAAGGAGAAAAAGATGATTTTATCATGGAAAAAAATGCCACTTTGGCAAAAAATATTTCTTGGATTATGTTTAGGTTTATTAACAGGACTTACTCTAGGGCAAAACGCTTTAGTTCTTAAGCCAATTGGTACACTTTTTATTAATTTAATTAAAATGCTGATTGTTCCTCTTATCTTTGTTACATTAGTAACAGGGATCACATCGATGGAAGATATGCAAAAAATGAAACGCATTGGAATGAAGACTTTTTTTATATATCTTTTAACTACAGCAGTGGCTATAACTATAGGACTTAGTCTTGGACATATTATTGAACCTGGAGTTGGAGTCTCTCTTGAAACAGCGACAGCAGTGAGCGCAAAAGAAGCACCTAGTCTAATTAATACATTACTAAACATAGTTACTAAAAATCCAGTTGCGAGTTTAGCTGATGGTAATATCTTGCAGATTATATTTTTTGCTATTATTCTTGGAGTATCTATTAATCTAGCGGGTGAAAATGGAAAGCCAGTTGCACTGTTTTTTAAATCTTTTTCAGAAGTTATGTTTAAAATGACTGATATAGTTATCTCATTCGCTCCATTTGGAGTATTTGCTTTGATGGCGTGGGTATCTGCTTCATATGGAATAGACGTGTTATATAGCCTTGGAAAAGTAATTTTAGGTGTATATATAGGAGCTGTAATACATATGGCATTAACCATGGGAGGAAGTCTTGCGTTTTTTGCTAAACTTAATCCTTTTACCTTTTTTAAAGGTATCCTCTCAGCTCAAAGTGTAGCATTTACTACGACTAGTAGTTCAGGAACTTTACCTGTAACAACACAAAATGTTGTTAAGAATCTTGGAGTTTCTAAGCCAATAGCTAGTTTTGTATTGCCTCTTGGTGCGACTATCAATATGGATGGTACAGCATTGTATCAAGGAGTATGTGTGGTTTTCATAGCACAAGCTTTTGGAATAGATCTTAGTTTTGCAAACTATATGACAATTATCTTGACTTCAACTTTAGCTTCAATTGGAACTGCAGGAGTTCCAGGAGCAGGACTTATAATGCTATCTTTAGTTCTTAGCTCTGTTGGTCTTCCTATGGAAGGTATTGCTATTATAGCAGGGATTGATCGTATCTTGGATATGGCTAGAACTACTGTCAATGTAACAGGTGATGCTATGGTATCAGTACTTGTATCAAAAAGTGAAGGTGAACTTGATGAAGCTATTTATAATAACACTCAAGAAAGAGTTCAGCAAGTGGTATAATACATTTATATAATAATAAAGGTTAAAAATGGAAACTAAACAAAATAATGAAACTGCATTTGCTTATTTTGCAGGTGGATGTTTTTGGGGTGTTGAGTATTATTTTAACAAAACAGAGGGTGTTTTAGATGCACTCTCTGGTTTTATGGGTGGACATACTTTAAATCCTACTTATCAAGATATTTGTTATAAAGATACGGGACATTTTGAAGTGGTAGAAGTAAAATATAACCCAAACTTGATAAGCTATGAAAATCTAGCAAAACTTTTTTTTGAGATACATGATCCAACTCAGGTAGATGGACAAGGACCTGATATAGGTACTCAGTATCTCTCTGCTGTTTTTGTGCAAAATAGTGAAGAAGAAAAAATTGTAAGAAATCTTATTGAGAAGTTAGAGAAAAAAGGTTTACATGTAGTTACAAAAATCTTGGGGAAACAAGAGTTTTACAAAGCAGAAGAATACCATCAGTATTATTATCAAAAAACTGGCAAAACTCCATACTGTCATGCACATATAAAAAAGTTTTAGTAGGGCTTTTAAATATGATATAATATTGATCCAATAATAAGGAAGAAGCGTTTATATAACTATCTGTGTGAAGGAGTTTATATGAAAGTAGAAGATATTGTTTCTAGCTTTTCCTTTCTAAATATAGTACATATAGAGCAGTTATTGTTTTTTATATTTGCTGCTGTTTGTTTGATTTTAATGATATTTAGAAGATTTAGAGAGGCATTAATTTTAAATCTTAGTATTAAAAAATTTATAATCTTAGTTATCTCTTTTGAGTTTATTATTATCGTCTACTTATTACTTGAATTAATTACATTAAATAAAGTTCAAAACAATTTAACTGATGTTAATTTTAATAAATTCAAAATGATAAGTCTTGCGGATAAACTAAGACAGAGTTCTGATGATTTGACACACTATGCAAGAACTTACACAATAACCAATGATAAAAAATATAAAGATATTTACTACCAAATATTAGACATTAGAAATGGGAAAAAACCAAGACCTGCATTTTATGAGGCTGTATATTGGGATTTAAATAAAAAATTAAGAGAACAAAAACATCCAAGTACTAAAAAAATCTCTTTTCATGATTTAATAAACGAACTTCCATATAGTAAAGAAGAGTTAGATTTACTAAAGCTTTCTGAATACAATTCAAATGATTTGGTTAATTTAGAGATTGAAGCATTTAAGGCAATGGATAAAAATCAAAGTCTGGCTATAAAACTTTTGCACTCAAAAGAGTATTATAGAGCAAAAGAAAAAATTATGTTGCCTATTGATGAAATGATACTAAGTCTTTATGATAGAACTGATAGAAGAATCAATGTTTTGAAAAATGGAGTTAAAGAAGAGTTTAAACATGTTTTTTTAGTAGTTGTATTTTTCATAATTAGTAATGTTTTTATCTATTTAATTATAGTTAGAAAAATTGAAGAACCTATTACATATATAACTGATGAAATTTTAAAATTTAAATTAGGTAAAAAAAATACAAAAAAAGTAAGTTTTTATAAAGATGAAATAGGTGATATGAACAATGAGTTTTTCAGTATGAAAGACGCTATAGAAAAATCGCAGAAAGAATTGAAGCAGACAATTGTTGATTTAAAAGATACACAAAATAAACTAATTGAAGCTGACAAGATGGCAAGTCTTGGTGGTTTAGTTGCAGGGGTTGCACATGAAATCAATACGCCTGTTGGTATAGGACTTACAGGAATTACTCACTTTTCTAGTTTAACTCAAAAATTGAAAGCTTCTTATGAAAAAAATGACATGTCTGAGGATGAATTTAAAAACTATTTAAAAACAAGTGAAGAACTTGCGTATCTAGTAACATCAAATCTCAAAAAAACAGCTCAACTAGTAAAGAGTTTTAAACGAGTTGCAGTAGAACAAACTAATGAAGAAAAAAAAGAGTTTAATTTAAAATCATATTTACAAGACATAGTATTGAGTTTAGGTAATATGATCAAAAAAAATAGAATCAATATAGAGATAATCTGTGAAGAAGATATCGTTTTAAACACTTATGCCGGAGTTTTTTCTCAGGTAATTACTAATCTAATAATTAACTCAATAAGACATGGATTTAAAAACAGAGATAAAGGAAATATAAAAATTTTTATTGAAAAATTGGATACAGAATGTAAAATAATATATAAAGATGATGGAAGCGGGATAGAAAAAGAAAATTTGACTAAAATATTCAATCCATTTTTTACCACGAACAGGAATGATGGTGGGACAGGTCTTGGATTAAACATAGTTTTAAATATTGTAACAAATACCCTAAATGGAACTATTACTTGTAGTAGTGAAGTGGATGAAGGAGTGGAGTTTATAATAACTATTTGAATAGTTTTTTTAATATGACTTTGATATAATCATTTATATTAAACAAGGAGCTAATATGAGTGTTTTATTAGAGTTTTCGATGTTTCCAACAAGTGATAATTGTAGAGATGGAGCATCTGTTTCTAAACAGGTTTCTAGGATAATTAAGGCGATTGATTTAAGTGGTGTAAAGTATAAACTCACACCAATGGGAACTATTATTGAAACTGATACTATGAGAGAGGCATTAGATATTATTGAGCTAGCTTATGAGCAAGTAAGTGAGTGTGATAGAGTGTATAGCTCTTTAAAATTTGATATAAGAAAAGCAAAGGAAAATAGATTAGTTACCAAGATAAACTCTATTGAAAAAGAGCTTGGAAAGAGTGTGTGCAAATAGCTATTTCGTAATTTAATCTTTTTCATACAACCTTTTAGATAAAATGTCTACCAAAATAAGAAAATTCTCAAGGACTTTTATGAATACAATTAATGGAAAAGTTTGGACATTTGGTGATAATATCGATACAGACTTGATAATTGCAGCACGTTATCTTAATACTTCGGACCCTAAAGAGTTGGCAAAATATGTTATGGAAGATGCAGATCCTTCATTTAAAGATAAAGTAGAAAAAGGTGATATTATTGTTGCTGGTGAAAACTTCGGCTGTGGTTCATCTCGTGAACATGCACCTATCGCACTTAAAGCTGCTGGAGTAAGTGCTGTTATAGCTAAAAGTTTTGCAAGAATTTTTTATAGAAATGCTTTTAATATGGGATTGCCTATTTTTGAGCTCAATGAGAGCGGTGAGATAAAAGAGGGAGATGTTATAAACGTTGATATGGATAATGGGACAATACAGAATAAGACAAAAACTTATAAATTTACACCAATCCCAGAGTTTATGCAAGAACTGGTAAATTGTGGCGGTTTAATGAAC
>CBDLTN010000106.1:0-8461 GCA_965306065.1 uncultured Sulfurospirillum sp.
TCATTAAAAGAGTCTAAATCCAGAACAAAATATATAACCAAAACTAGATTTAAACTCCCACCCACAAAAATAGATACAAAAAGACTTTTGTAAACTTGCAGGTTTTTATGGCTTATGTTTCTTAGAGTTATAAGGCTCGCTGCACTTATCATGACCACAATTACAACTATACTCATATAAGAAGTCTTTGATTCAAATATATAGGCTAAAAGATAACCAACAAGAAGAAGTTGAAGCAACATCCTAACACTTGCATAAAATATCTCTAACTTGTTGCCAACCCACCTATAGTAAAAATACCCTACTATCCCTACAGGAATTAAAAGATATAAAAGATTACTAGCTGATATGAGTTGCATGGATAATTCTCGCAAACTTTACATGTAAGACTTTTTCAAAGTCGTGTGGGCATATCAAAAGCTGTTGTCCTCTTACTCCTGCACTCACACAAATCTTTACATGTAAGAGTGCATCTGCATCAACAAAGGTACGATAACTCTTTTTCATACCAAACGGGGAACAGCCTCCTCTTATATATCCTGTTACTTTTAAAACATCTTTAAGAGGTATTATAACGCACTTCTTCACTCCAGCTACTTTTGCCAAAGCTTTCATATCAAGCTCTTCGTCACCAGCGATACACGCTACAATCGGTTGGTTTTTTTCATCTACAGTTACAAGAGTTTTAAAGATTGTCTTTATATCTGTATTTGTATCTCGTGCTACATGTAAAGCACTTAAATCGTTTTCATCTACATTATATTCTATGATTTCATAATCTATTTTGTGTTTATCTAAAATTCTTGCTGCATTTGTTTTTTTCATGTTTGAATTATAGCAATTTTTTATTACATGTAAAGATTTTACGTCCCTGTTAGGGATGAAATGATAAAGTTTCAATTTTAAAGGATAACCGATGGATTTTTCAAATGCAAGCATAGAGAGACTAATAGTGCACCAAGTAGGAAACAAACAAAAGGATGAGGGAGTTTACCTATCTCATAATCCTCAAAGCGTAGAACCAGAACTAGAAAAAAAACTACTTCACTACTTTTTAAAACCCTTCCAGCTTGAGACTGATTTACACCGTTTTACTCATAGTTCTAGTTTAGCTTTCAATGAAGTTTACGCTTACACTAAAAACATCTTTGAAAATGATGATTTTGCAGAGTCAGCTGAACGTATAGCAAACCACTTATACGATGCTTCTACTCACCCTAAAATTATGATGGGAGAGCTTCTTATCGTACATTTTAAAGATATAAAGTTTGATGAAGAGTTTCGTGATGTTATTGGTATCTATAAAGTAGAAAAAAAAGATATGTTTTTCAAAGTACTTAAAACTGGAGAATCTTTGAGTTTAGGAACAGAAGAAGGCATAAATGCAAGCAAGATAGAAAAAGGGTGTTTTATCATCAATGATGATGCTGATGAGGGCTATCATATCTATAACATAGATATCCACCAAAAAGTAACTGACTACTGGGTAAACAAATTTCTCAGCATTGCTCCTGTAGAGAATGACAGCTATAAAACAAAACAATTTATGAACATGTGTAAAGGTTTTGTAGATGATGTGGTTACCCCAGAGTATGAAAAAACTGAACAAGTAGACTTTGGAAACTCATGCATAGACTTCTTTGAAAAGCGTGATAACTTTAGTGAACAAGACTTCTTCGATGAAATCATGCATAACGACAAGATGAAAGATGACTTTGTAAATTACCGCGACAAATACGCAGATGAGAGTTCTATAAGCTTTGATGATGACTTTGGTATCAGTCCAAATGATGTAAAAAAATACAAAAATAGCTTTAGAGCATCTATAACCCTAGACGACAACGTACAAATAAAGTTTCTAAACAATGCCGTTCAAGAAAACCTAAACTACGAAAAAGGCTACGATGAAGAAAGTGGTCAGTCTTACTATAAGTTTTACTTTGAGGATGAGTATTAGAGTTTACATGTAAAGGTTCATTATATACTTTAAAGAGATCTTTGACAAATCAATACACACTTAGTTCTATTATCTAAAATTTTGGACTTAAAAGCACATGGTTTTTAAGAAAACCATGTGCAAAAAGTAAATATTTTGTATTTACTCTAATATTCACTACCTCCATGATGATGGCAAGGTAAATACAGATATTAATTAAAGAGAACAGTCCCCTTTTTCTATGATTTTAATTTTTTTTAATAACTTTTAAAATAATTGTTATAACAATACTAAAACATAATGCTAGAATTGCAGCTAAAATTATAAAAAAAATCCAAAGCCCCTCATAAAGTCCTATATTATTTAAATTGTCTAAAAGCAAGAAAAACCAAAAACTATAAAAAAAAACACTTATTAATACATATAATTGTAAAAAGAATTTTTTATCTTTAACCAATAAATATTGAATAAAGCCAAGAAAACTCCAAATAATAGGAATAAACAATGCAGAAAATAAACTGTCAAGATTCATTTTCTTCCTTTTTATATTATTTAAAATAATTATACACTAATCTTAATATAATTTATTTGGATTAAAAAGAAGAAAACTATTTTTTATATGAGATTACAGAGGACTCAGTTTCAATATATATCCATTGTCAGTAGAAAGATACAAATAACCCTCAAAACTCTCCTTTACATCTCGTATACGAAAACCAAGTTTTTCTAATAGCCTCTCTTCTTTTAAAACTTCTCCTTTATCATTAAGTATTATACGATTTAGATGAGTGAGTTTTAATGCTCCTGAGAGTAGATTGCCTTTCCATTTGGAAAAAGCTTTACCGCTGTAGACTATAAGACTACTTGGTGCTATAGAAGGAATATAAACTTTTATGGCATCTTCCATGCCTTTTTTATGTTTTCCTTCTCCAACTGCGATTGGTGACCAATACTCTTTTCCGTGTGACAGAGTTGCCCAACCATAATTGGCACCTTTTTTAATGAGGTTTATTTCATCTCCACCACGAGGACCATGTTCGATAGAGTAGAGTTTTTTAGTAAATTTATCATAAAAAAGCCCTTGTGGATTTCTGTGTCCAAAACTATATATTTCATCAAGTCCGTCTTTACCCACAAAAGGATTATCTTTTGGAACTTTACCATCTACATGTAAACGCAAAATTGAACCTGCATGCGTATGGATGTCTTGTCCATTTGGTCTTACTCCTCTATCCCCTATCGAGTAAAAAATATAATCTTTCTCATCAAAGGTTATACGTGAGCCAAAATGCCTACCTGTACTTGTTGCTGATTTGCTTACATGTAAATCTTGCCAGTTTACTAATTTGTTGCCTTTTAATTTAGCTTTTGCTAGTGTTGTGGCACCTTGTCCTTTGATGTTTTTTACATAAGTAAAGTATATCCACTCATCTTTTACTTTTACATCCATAAGTCCTCCTTGTCCTATAACAAGTAAATCTTTTGGCAGACCTGAAAGAGGAGTCACTTTTAGAGTTTTTGTGTTTAGAAGGAAGATTTTTCCACGTTTTTCGGTAAATATAAGAGATTCTTTATCTACAAAATCCATAGACCAAATCACATCAAAACCACTAGCTATAAGCTCAACTTTATACTCTATTCCCTCACTTTGTGAGTTTAAAATCACTTTTGCAAAAAGAGGTTGAGAAATAAAAAACAGAACTACTAAAAAAATCTTTATCATGATAAAACCTTTTGTTTATATAAAAAAACTCTATACCCCAATAGTATACATGTAATACCTATAAATGAGTATTCCAAACTGCTCAAGACCTTTTGAGCCATACTCTCATGGATAACAACTAAAACTAAAACAACATAAACTAGTTTATGCCACTTGTTAAACTTTGCAAAAAGTTTTTTAGTAGAAGTTATAGCCATAAAAAGAAGTATGACAAAAGAGATCATGCCTAAATAAACAAAAGGTTTATCTAGTGTCTCTTTTAACACAAAAGCTAAACTAAATTCAGCATCTAAAATAAAAAAATTCATAAAATGTAAAAAAGCATAAAAAAAAGCGAAAAGCCCTACCATCCTTCTGTACTTTACCAGATTTATTGTTTTTCGTAGAGGTGTTATACTTAGAGATAACATAAGTATAACTAAGGAGCTTAAACCGGTATATGTAAAGATGTATTTTATAGGATCATTCGCATCCATTACAGTCAATAAAAGATAAAAAAACGGTAATAAAAGAACTATGAATAAAACTACTTTTTTCATTAATAAAAACGCTTTAAATCCATATCTTTATACATATATCCTACCTCTTTTTTGTATCCATTAAACATAAGAGTTTTAGTCTTAAAAAAGCTGCCTAGTTTTCTCTCTTTTGCTTGACTCCATCTTGGGTGGTCAACTTCAGGATTTACATTTGCGTAAAAACCATACTCTACTTCATTAATCTGCTTCCAAGTATTTAATGGTTCTTCTTCAACTAGTTCTATTGAGACTATTGATTTAATACTCTTAAAACCATACTTCCAAGGAACTACCAACCTAATTGGTGCTCCATTTTGATTTGGTAATACTTTGCCATACATACCTACACTCATAAATGTAAGTTCATTCATAGCTTCATCAATCCGTAAACCCTCTACATAGGGATAAGGAACATTTCCAAAAATTCCTCTCTTTTGGTCTGGGAACATCTCAGGGTCAAGTTCAGTGATGAACTTTACATACTTTGCTTTTGAAGTTAGTTTTGCTTTTTTCAGTATATAAGACAGTGGAACTCCTATCCAAGGTACTACCATGCTCCAACCTTCTACGCAACGAAAACGATATATTCTCTCTTCTAGTGGATATGAGCTAATAATCTCCTGTAAATCAATATAAACCGGTTTTTCTACTTCTCCACTTATCTCTATCTCCCAAGGGTTTGGTTTTAAAGTATGAGCTAGTTTTGCAGGTCCATCTTTACTTAAGGAGAACTCATAAAAATTATTATATGTACTAGCCTGATCAAATGAATTTAGTTCTAACCCTTTTCCAAAAGAAGTTTTTTTATACTCCAATGAAGCACGTTTTATAGTCTCTACTGCTGATAGTTTTTCAGCTATAACTGAAGAGGACACCAAAGCAGCTGCTCCTAGTTTCAAAAAATCTCTTCTTTTATTAAAAAGATTCTCATCAGTAACTTCATTTTCTTTCATTTTCCAGCTTTGTTGTTTTAAAATGTTCATAATTTACTCCTATGAACATAATTGTAACAAATTTATGTGTAGCTATTGTAAATTTAAATAATAATTAGCTACAATGGAATACTATTATAACCAAAAGGGGCTTTAATGGAAATTTCAAATGTAGGCGCTATCATAACAATTAAGGGTAACATAAAAAGCATAAGCGACTTTCAAGAAATAAAAACCTGCTTAGATGATATAACATGTACTGACAAGTCGATTACACTTAAAATTATAGACTCTATATCCATCACCTCTTCTGTTATTGGTTATTTAACTAAACTGGTATACAAGGATAAAATACACATTTCAATGACCGTGGGAGATAAAAGACTTTATGAGCTTTTGGATGAGCTTAGTTTAATCTCACAGTTTAATGTACAAAAGGATTAGTTATGAATATCAAACAAAAACTATCTCTTATCCTTGGTTTAGTTCTATTGTATGCACTATTTAATCTCTATGGTATTATTACTCAAAGTATAGAAAAAAAATCTAACTTAGAAAAAGTAGAATCCCTAAGCTTATTATCTGCAAAACTAAGTCTATACATACACGAAACTCAAAAAGAGAGAGGAGCAAGTGCTGGTTTTATAGGCTCAAATGGAACAAAATTTACTTCGATTTTGCCAAAACAAAGAAAATTAACAGATGAAAAATTAGAACTTCTTAAAATGACTATATCTAAAGTGGATTTAGATAGCTTTTCAGATTTGTTAAAAAGTGAGCTTGATTTAGTTACTTCTATCTCTTCACAAATTCCTTCTATACGAACAAAAGTAGATAACCTTTCAATATCCGTTAAAGACAGTGTGGCTTTTTATACTGAGTTAAACAAACATATACTTCAAGTAACCTCTTTAACATCGAGATTATCTAATGATCCAGATTTAATAAAAGAACTTTCTGCTTACTCTAATTTTTTAAAATCAAAAGAGAGGGCAGGTATAGAAAGAGCTGTTATGAGTGCTACGTTTGCAAATGATTCTTTTAAAAAAGGTGTTTTTGCAAAATGGTTGAAATTAATGACTGAACAAGAAAGTTATGCAGATGCATTTGAATCAATAGCAAATCAAAAAATTATAGATTTTTATGAAGATGCCATGAAAGACGATTCAGTAAAACAAGTACAGGCTTATCGGGATGTAGCTTTAAGTAAAGCTACAAAAGGAGGCTTTGGTAAAGACCCTGTTGCTTGGTTTAAAATAATTACTAAAAAAATAAATGTTTTAAAAAAGATAGATGATGAAATCTCAAATTCTATTCTTAATCTAACACGCACTTTACAAGAGCAAAATCAATCAGATGTATATACAAAAATAAGTATAAGTGTAAGTTTTAGTATAATCCTTATTATTTTTATAGTTTGGATTCAAATGAGTATTTTAAAAAGTGTTGAGTCAAATCAACGCCAAATAAATTATATATCACAAAATAGAGATTTATCAAAAGAAATAACTGTAGAAGACAGAAAAGATGAGTTATCGAATATATCTGAAGAGATAAATAATATGATAAGATCTTTTGCTGATACCATTCAAGAGAGTACTACTGTTTCTCATGAAACAACTAACCAAAGTAAAAAACTTGATGGGGTAGTAATTGCTCTTGGTGAAAACTTAAGCTCTCAACAGAAAAAAGTTATTCAGATGAATACACTTATGGAAGATGTAGTAACAAGACTTGATGAAGTAGAAGAAGCCTCTATAAGCACTACTGAAGATTTAGAAGCTACTGAGGGTACTCTTAATGACTTTATAGATAAACTACACACTTCAGTTACAAACATCGAACATGGCTCAAAAAGACAATCTGAACTCTCTTTAAAGGTAGGTGATTTAACTGAACAAGCAAGAAACATAACTGAAATTTTGACTATCATAAACGATATAGCAGACCAAACTAATCTTTTAGCACTTAATGCCGCAATAGAAGCTGCACGTGCAGGAGAACATGGTAGAGGTTTTGCTGTTGTAGCTGATGAGGTTAGAAAACTAGCAGAAAGAACTCAAAAAAGCCTCGATGAGATAAGTATCAGCGTAAATGTAATCAACCAAAATATAAACAATATGTCAGAACAAGCAAAACTAACATCTACAGAGATGCAAGAGACTTCAAAATTATCAGTAAACCTAATCAATGAAGTCACAAGTACTAAAGGAAAGCTAACTCTTACAAGTGAAAAGTCAACTGTTGTTATGCAAAAAGCTACGTATATAGCAACTAAAACTAAAGAGCTCATAACTCTTATGCAAGCTATAGTAGAGAGTACTAATAAAAATGAAAATTTAGGCAGTCAAATACATGAAGTCTCTGATGTTTTATCTCAAAGTGCAATCTCGCTTGAAGATTCTCTAAAAGAATTTAAGGTATAGCCTTTGTTACTTAGACCATATCTAAAAACAATCAAACTTTTATGTGTTGAAAATTCTACTGTTATTACAACTATTTATGAAGATATATTTTCAATTTTATTTAAAGAAGTCATCATTGCAAAAAATGCTGAAGATGCTCTTATCTTATATACAAACAATAAAATTGATATTATTATAACAGCCCAAGTATTTACTGGTATGTCTGGTATGGATATGATTAAGCAAATCAGAGAAGAAAATAAAGAGATACCTATCATATTTGTATCGTCTTTTGAACAAGTAAATTTACTTACAGAAGCTTTAAAACTAAGAGTTACTAGTTTTGTAAAAAAACCATTTGAAACCACAGATATGTTAGATGCTATAGAGGATGCTACTAAACAATTATTAGCTAAAAAATATATAGAACAAAAACAACAAGAAGAACTTAATCTGCTTAAAGATAAAGTTGATTACTCTGATTATCAAGAAAATCTATCCTTTCAAAAAGCATTAAAAATAATAAGAAATGACTTTTACTATAAGCAGTTAACCCAAAGTCATGATTCAATAACTATCATAGACTTTTTATACACCGCACGTGATGTCATAAGTGGAGATACATACTCAGCAAGAACATTAGATAAAGATAAAACTATTCTTTTTCTTATAGATGGTATGGGTAAAGGTCTTTCAGCTTCTATTAGTGCTTTACTTGCTGTTTCTTTTTTGAATAGATGCATTGATAATAATAAAGAGAACAAACAAGATGTCTGTCTAAAATCACTTACTTCAAAAGCTATCAATCACACTAAAAAAATCCTTCTTGAAGAAGAGATACTGTCCATATCTATTGTTCTAATAGATACTAATAAAAAGACTTTAGAATATGCTTCTTTTTCAATGCCTCCAATTTTGATTCAAAACAGTGATGATGAAATCATTAA
>CBDLTN010000107.1:0-8365 GCA_965306065.1 uncultured Sulfurospirillum sp.
CTAATATATCTGAATTATATACTCTAAAATCAACAGTAAAATCTTTAGAGTTTCAGATAAAAGATATACAAAAAGAGATAAAACACAGTACAGTAACAAAACATACTGAAGCAAAAGAGATGGATTTAAAAAGATATAATAGATATTATGTGGATTCTATTCATCGCTCTGGTAATTTAAAGGCTGAAAATATTCAATTAAAAGAGTCATTAGAGAATTTTGAAGAAAAATATAAAAATGACTTTTTAGATGTATATAGTGAAGAAGCTAAAAGATATGATAAGTTTATAAGAGAGCAACTTGATGGATATGCTTATGAATTTGATAAAAAAATGTGGGAAGCTGCTGAAACATCATCTGCAATTAGATCTTTTTTTAAACGAGCCAACATAGAGGATGATTTTTCAAGTAAAACTTTTTTAAAGTATTTTATCAAGTCTCTAGATGAAACAAAGTTTAGTAAAGAACACAAACGGCTCTATTCTCTTTTAGAATATCTTGAAGGTAGAGCAAAAATACGTATACTTATAGTTAGTGAAAATAGAAAAGGTTCTGATTATATTAAACATCTAGTAAGAAGTTTTGATAAAGAGTATAGTGTAGAGGTTAGTGATAAACCACGTTCAAGTTATTATAGAAAAGACTTATCTAGGTTAGATATTATATTTGCTGATTTATCTATGAAAAATCCAACTATATATGAGTTTATTGATATGATGAAAAAAAGGTTTGTGCAGTCCAACAGTCATGCAATATTGTGTATAACTTCAGATTCATTTACTAAAGAAAATCTAGTTAAATTAAAACAAAGAGATATTAACTATCTTTTAGCAACAAATCTTACAGATAAAGAGCTTCAATTAAATATAAAAGAGATAATAAATTCGTTAGATGGATAAATATAGTTTTAAAAATATCTTTAAAGATATAAAAGAATATAAAAAAGAGCTGTTTTTAGCAAATTTGGTGGCCTTTGTAGCTGTAATAATAAGTACGCCAGTACCACTTTTAATGCCACTTTTAGTTGATGAAGTCCTCTTAGAAAAGCCAGGAATTGTAGTAAAAACAATTGATGTTTTTTTTGGTACACATAATGAAGCCTATGTTTATGTAGCTTGTATGTTAATAAGTGTTTTAGTTTTAAGATTTTTATTCTTTTTATTGAATTTTTATCAAACAAAACTCTTTACAATTATTTCAAAAAATATAACTTATAAATTAAGAGAAAATTTATTAAAACACCTTTCAAAAGTTTCATTAAAAGAGTTTGAGTATCTAGGTACAGGTAGTATTACTTCTAAATTACTTATAGATGTTGATACAGTAGATAATTTTTTAGGTAGTGCAATTAGCAGGCTTATTATTTCTGTTTTAACAATAGTAGGAGTAGGTATAGTTTTGATATTGATTCATTGGCAATTAGCTCTTTTTATACTTCTTTTGAATCCTTTTGTTATTATTATAACTACAAAGATAGCTAGAAAAGTTTCTATCTTAAAAAAAGAAGAGAACAAAACATATGAAATATTTACAGAAAGCCTTAGTGAAACTTTAGAGCTTTTTGTACAAATTAAATCTATGAATAAAGAAAAAAAGTTTTTTGGTAGTGTCATAAAAAATGCAGTAACAATGAGAGATAATTCTATAAAATTTGGTTATAAAAGTGATGGAGCTAGCCGTTTCTCTTTTTTAGTATTTCTTTCTGGATTTGAAGTTTTTAGAGCTGCAAGTATTCTTGTAGTAGCTTATTCTGATTTAACAATTGGTTTAATGTTGGCTATTTTTGGATATCTTTGGGTAATGATGAGTCCTATACAAGAAGTTTTAAATATACAATACGCGTACCATAATGCTCTTGCATCATTAAAAAGAATTAATGCTGTTTTTGCTTTGAAAACGGAGCCAAATTGTATAGATGGTTTAAATCCTTTTAAATCTAGTTATACGAATTCAATTGAGATAAAAGATTTGACATTTTCATATGAAAAAAATAGAAATATATTAAAATCAATCAATATGAAAATCGAAAAAGGGAAAAAGATAGCTATTATTGGTGCTAGTGGTAGTGGAAAAACAACTCTTGCACAACTTTTAGTAGGGCTATATCCTCTTCAAGGTGGTGATATACTTTTTGATGGAATTTCGACTAAAAAAATAGGCTTAAATAGAGTTAGAAAGAATTTATTTTTGGTTTTACAAAATCCTCAACTTTTTAATGATACAATCGCAAAAAATTTAACTTTTGGTGATGATATTGAAAATGAAAAGTTAGATTATGCTATAGAAGTAGCACAATTAAGAGACTTTATAGATTCTTTAGAAGACGGACTTGAGACTAAGATAGGAAGAGATGGAATAAAGCTTTCAGGAGGACAAAGACAGCGGTTATCTATTGCAAGAATGGTGATTCAAAATCCAAATATAGTTATATTAGATGAATCAACATCAGCTTTAGATGTTCATACAGAATCAAGACTTTTTGAAGCCCTTGAAGTGTATTTAAAAGATAAAACAACTATTATTATAGCTCACAGGCTAAGTACAATAAGAAAAGCAGATTTTATATATGTATTAGAAGATGGTGAAATTGTTGAAGAGGGAAATAGTACAGATCTTATGAAGCAAGAGGGTTTGTTTTATAATTATGTTAAAGAGAAAGAGAAGAAAGGAAAAAAATGAAACGTTTATTATTTATATGTTTATTATTTAGTATAACAAATATTTTTGCAAATTCAGTAGAAGAAAAAGTTTTAGAAGCAAGTAATACTATGAAAAAACTTGTAAGAAGTCAAAATGGTGTACCAATGCCAATTATAAAAAAAGCACAAGCAATTGTTGTAGTACCAGGATCTATGAAATTTGGTTTTTTAGTAGGTGGAAAATATGGTGAAGGAGTAGCTACTATAAGAAAAGCTGATGGCAGTTGGAGTTACCCCTTTTTTATAAAGTTTGGTGGAGGAAGTTTAGGTTTTCAAATAGGTCTTGAAATCGTTGATAGTATACTGGTTTTTAGAACACAAAACAGTGTAAATGAATTATTGAGTGATAAGTTTACTTTAGGAGCTGAAGCTTCAGCTTCAGCAGGACCAATAAGTGCAAATTTAGATAAGAGTAGTGAAATAGATATGAGTGCAGAGATATTTACATATTCTCAAAATAGCGGACTTTTTGCAGGAGCTATATTAAATGGAGCTGTCATATCTAATGATAATGAGAAAAATAGAGCACTTTATGGAAACAGTGTTAATGTTAAAAAAATAGTAACGTCTAAAAATTTAAGTGATGCTTATAGTGTACAAGAATTTTTAAAAACTGTAATAAATTTAATGGAGAAGTAGAGTGGAAGGAATTATAGACTCGTTATCAACTTATGGATATATAATACTTTTTTTATATTCTCTTGGTGGTGGTATGGTTGCAATAATCGCTGCAGGAATTCTGTCGTATGCTGGAAAAATGGATTTGCATACATCAATAGCAGTTGCATTTGTTGCAAATGCTATAGGAGATTCTTTACTGTTTTATATGAGTAGATATAATAAAGCTCAAATAATGCCGTATCTAAGAAAACACAAGAGAAAATTAGCATTAAGTCATCTTCTTATGAAAAAGTATGGGGACAAAATTATCTTTTTTCAAAAGTTTGTATATGGTATAAAAACTTTAATCCCTATGGGAATAGGTATGACAAAGTATTCAGTTGTAAAATTTAATATTTTGAATGTTATATCGGCATTTATATGGGCTTTAGGGCTAGGTTATCTAAGTTTTAGTGCAGGAGAAGCATTAACAGAGTTTTCTGGCTATTTTTCGTCTCATCCTTGGATAGCACCATTGATATTAGGTTCACTACTAGGAAGCCTTTGGTACTACTTTAAGGTAATGACAACTAAAAAATCATAGAAGTTCTTTTGCGCTTCTGAGTATATCTATACCATATTTATTTCTCAGTTCTTGATTTTTTTTCATTAGAATATTTAATTTTAAATCCCTTTGTATATCTAAAACAGAGGGATTTAATTTTTCTTTTTTTATAAAGTTAGTTAAAGATATAGATAATCTTATAACTTCATTACTAGAGTTATTGTCTAAATCTTCAAAAATTTCCAGAATACTTTCTATAAGGAATTGTTCGTTTAAAAGTCTATTAAATGTTAATTGTTTTCTTTTTGAGCTATATTTATACCTTATGGATAAACAAAGTGTTGTTGGAACCAATTCAAGTTTTGAAACCATAAATATAAGATGTCGATTTAAAATATAAAATCTTCTTTTCAACTCATCTCTGTCTGTAATAGCATCAAAAGTTCTAGAAATTCCTACAGATTTTCTTGCTATTTTTTCTATAACTAATTCATCATCGCATCCACATACTCTATTATAAATTGTTTTTCCACTATTCCCCCATGAGTATAAAAGAGTTTTAGATTCTTTTATGTCCCCTAACGTAAATTTTTTATATTTGTGTAGTTTTTTTTGATATGCTTTTCCAATACCTGGAAATTTTTCAATAGGAATATCTTTGATAAACTTATCAACGTTATCAACTTTTTTTACTCCAAATGGCTTAGCAAACTCTGTTGCTAGTTTTGAAGTCCATTTTGAATTAGCAATACCAATAGAACAAGGAAGTCCAAATTTTTTATAGATATCATTTTTAAGTTTTTCTAAAAAAAAGTATATTTCTTTTTCTTCTACCCAACCAGTTAAATCTCCAAAAAATTCATCTATACTAAACTGCTCAATTGTCGGTATATGATTTTGCATATATTCTCTGAGTTGTTTAGATAATTTATGATAGAGGATATAGTTAGGTTTTATTACAATAAGTTCTTTACATCTATTTTTTGCTTCGGCTATACTCATACCTGTTTTTATACCATAACTTCTAGCTTCGTAACTTGATGTTGTAACTATACCTCGTATTTTATTTTTATCTTTAAAATAATCAGGTAAATTAGATTCGTTCTTATCTATAAATACAGCAGATACAAAAGCTCCTGAATTTTGAAAAACTATATCTCTATTTAACCTTTTTTTAGAAAATATGTATGGATCACTTCTGCCACCTATGGCCACTGGTTTTCCAATTAAACTTTTATTATTGATTCTTTCAGCTGAGACAAAAAAAGCATCTAAGTCAAGATGAAAATTCATTAAAAGAGTAAGTTACTTACTTTTAACATTGCTTCTTCAAATCTTTGTAAATAAGTTTCAATTTGTTGCATTTTAATTCCTTTTTGATATTTTATTTTCAAAAGTATATAAAAATTAGAAATTATGTTATAATTATATTGCAAAATGAAATATTTTATAAAAAGGAATAGAAATGCCAGATTTAAAAGAGATTTTAAATAGGATTAAAGACATACTATCAGATGAGATTAAGGATAGAAAAATCTTTGATAAAGATGTTGCCGAAGCACTTAATCTCAATCAAGTAACTTTAGCTACTATGAAAAGTAGAAATAAGATGCCATATAAAGAGATATTGGAATTTTGTGCATTGCGTAAAATATCTATAAATTGGCTACTGTTTAATCAAATGGTTCAAAGTATAGCTAATGAGAGTGAAAAATTTGAAAGAATTCATTACTTTAAAGATATATATGCAAGTGCTGGTGGTGGAGCATTAAATTATGATGAACAGAGTGATTTTCTTACTTTAGATGAAGAAATTGTAAATCATCTTGGTGGAAAACATGCTATAAAAAATATACATGCACTTAATGTCCTTGGCGATTCTATGGAACCAACTTTAAATGATGGTGACATAATTTTTATGGATAAAGATAGTACTAATCCTAATAAAAATGGAGTTTATGTAGTATCTACGCCAGTAGGACTTTTTATAAAAAGATTACAATTAAAATTGAATGGATCTGTGGCCTTAGTATCAGATAATGAATCTTATTCTGATGAGATAGTAAATGCAGAAGATATAACTGTATTAGGAAAAGTTGTTGGAACTATGTCCAACAACTTTTAACTTTACATGTAAATTACAAAGACTCTTTAATTTCGATACTTTTTATAGTATCATTTTGATTGATAGAGTCTAATACTTTCATGCTTTCTTCATCGCTTGGATCAATTGCACCAAAAACAGTATGAAGACCATCTAGATGTGGAAGGGCATCATAACATATAAAAAATTGACTACCACCAGTGTTTGGACCAGCATGAGCCATAGACAATACACCTTTAGCATGTTTACTTGTGTTTGTTGAAGCCTCGCACTCAATAGACCAACCAGGACCACCAGTTCCTGTTCCATGTGGACAACCACCTTGTGCAACAAAGCCAGGTATTACACGATGAAAGTTTAGACTATTGTAGAAATCTTCATTTACAAGATGTGCAAAGTTTGCAACTGTATTAGGAGTCTCTTCTACAAACAATTTTACATTCATTACACCATTTTCTGTAGTAATTACAGCATATTGGAATTTTGCTAATTCCTCTTTTGAATAATCATATACTTTTAATTCACCCATTTTATATCCTATTAGTTAATTTAGATGTGATTATAACACAAAAAGTCTGTTATATGTAAATCTAGTTAAAGTTCTTTTAGCTCTTTTGATTCTTTTAAATCTTTTAAAAAGTGAGTCCAGTATAGTATTTTTTTATCTTCTTCCATAATATGTTTTACAAGAGATATTTCTATAAAATTTGCCAAATTATCTTCTATATCTTCAATTTCCATATTTGAAGCATCATGTGTAAATTTACTAAGTGATAAAATTATATTTTCATGAATGGTTTTATGTTCTTCAAGTTTGTCATATTTTAAATCTTCCATGTACTTTTCTTCATTTTGAAAATGTTCTTTGAAATATTTTAAGAGTTTATTTAACGTCTCTTTTATTTTTATCTTTTTTTTGTTTTTAGGTACTTTTTTAAAAGCTTCACTGGCAATTTTGAATAGTTCTTGATGTTCAGCATCAATATTTGTATCTCCTATACTGTAAGAGTTTTGCCAATTAAAACTAAATTCAGGAATTTCGTTATTATTTATCCATTGCGATATTTTTTTATCTTCATATATTATATGATCAATAAACCATATTTTGATCAAGTTAGCTAATTCTTTTTCTATTTCCATTATTTTCATATGGGAAATACTTTTAATAAAACTGTTTATTGAAATTATAATTGCTTTATGTTTTTTTTTATGTTCTTCTAGTTGTGGATAGTTTATAGAGAACATAAACTTTTCCTCATGATCAAAATGTTCTTGTGTATAAATAAGAAGTTTTTTTAACACAGTTTTGACTTTTTGGCTTTTTTTGTCTGGATTTACAACATTAAAAGCTTCAGCTGCAATTTTAAAAAGATTTTTATGTTCTCTATCTACTCTGTCATTTCCTAGACTATAAAGGTCATTCCAACTTAAATCAACTATAATAATCTCCTAATATATTTTTATTATATTTTATCTCATTATAGTTTATAGTCTAATATACTTGGAATGTACAGCATCTCTTTTTTTTAATGTTTCTGAAGGAAGTTCTCCATAAAATTGTTTATAGTCTTTAGCAAATTGCCCCATGTGCCAAAAGCCCCAAGAGTTAGCTATATCTGATATAACAGTTTTTTTATTTCCTTTTTTTAATGCTTTCATTACTTCATTTAATCTTAAAGAAGTATGATATCTTTTAGGCGAAACATTTAAACTATTCATAAATTTATATCTTAAAGTTCTATCATTTATGCCTAAATGCTCTGTTATCTTATTGATATTAAATTCTTCATCTCTTAAATATCGAAGAAAACTTGTTGCATGAAATAAATCTTGGTTTGTCATTTTTGAGGTTACTTTTTGAAAATCAAGTAAAATTTTTATTGCTTTTTGAACGATTTCCTTAGATTCATTTTTAATAGAATTTCTAGTATTCATAGAAGTATCGTTATCTTTTAAAGTATTTGCTTTTTGAAAAATAGAGACCATTTTTTCTCTTATATCATTTATATTTTCAATATATATTATTTTTATTTGTTTATTATTTAAGTCAAGTTTAGAGTTAGTTAACTTTTTTAAGTATGTAGAATTAATAGCAATCCTACATGGTTGAGATATTTTTCCTAATAATACAGTAGAAATATGGGTATAAGGAGGAATAATTATTATATTATTCTTTTTTAGCTGTTCACAATTTATACTCAATAGCTGGTCATCTTTAAGTGAAAAAAGAATTGACCATTGTTTGTGAGTAAAAGATTTTAGTTCTAAATGCTTATTAAAAAGATTAGAGATAAGTGCGAATTCTTTAAAAGATAGTATTTCAATAGAAGCATTTAATTTTGCTTCGCCAAATTGCAAGATTTCTGTGTTCTTTAATATAAAAGGGTGGTCTTTTAC
>CBDLTN010000108.1:0-8337 GCA_965306065.1 uncultured Sulfurospirillum sp.
AACCACAATTTAAAGTAAAAGCAACCTATATGAGAGGTGGTACTTCAAAAGGTACATTTTTTAATATAGCTGATTTACCGCAAGAAGCACAAATACCAGGTAGTGCTAGAAATAAACTCCTTCAAAGAATAGTTGGAAGTCCTGATGTGTACAAAAAACAGATGGATGGAATGGGAGGAGCAAGTTCAAGTACTTCAAAAGCTATTCTTGTTGGAAAAAGTGAAATACCAAATCATGATGTAGATTACTATTTTGGGCAAGTTGCAATTGATAAAGATTTTATGGACTGGTCAGGAAACTGCGGTAACTTAAGTAGTGCAGTTGGACCATTTGCTATTGCTCAAGGTTTGGTTAATGATGTACCACAAAATGGAATTTGCTGTGTAAGAATATGGCAAGCAAATATCAAAAAAACTATCCTTTGTTATGTCACTATGTTTGAGGGACAAGTAAAAGAGATGGGTGATTACGAGATAGATGGTGTAGCCTTTCCTGCAGAGGAGATTAAACTAGAATTTGTAGAACCAGTTGACCCTTGCGAAGAGCTATTTCCGACTGGAAACTTGGTTGATGATTTGGAAGTAGACGGTGTTGGTACTTTTAAAGCAACTATGATAACAGCTGGAATTCCAACAATCTTCTTAAATGCAGATGAGATAGGTTACAAAGGAACTGAACTTCAAGGTGATATAAACTCTGATGCGGAAGCTCTTAAAAGATTTGAAACAATAAGAGTTGCAGGTGCACTTAAAATGGGACTTATAACTGATCCTAAAGAGGCAGAAACAAAACAGCATACACCAAAAGTTGCTTTTGTATCCCCTGCACAAAATTTTATAACTTCGAGTGGAAAAGAGGTTAAAGCAGATAATATGGATTTACATGTAAGAGCTCTTTCCATGCAACAACTCCATCATGCTATGATGGGTACGGCTTCTGTTGCTATTGGAGTTGCAGCTTCTATTCCTGGAACATTAGTCAATCTAGCGGCTGGTGGAGGTGAAAAAAACACAGTTACTTTTGGTCACCCTTCTGGTTCCATAAAAGTCGGTGCTTCTATAAAAAAAGACAATGATAAATATATAGTTGAAAAAGCTAGTATGAGCAGGTCTGCTCGTATCATCATGGAAGGGAATGTTTTCGTTCCTGATGGAACTATGAATTAAGATAAAGTTATCCAAATATCTTTACATGTAAAGAAGGTAATTTAATCAAATTTTTGATTAGAATACCTTCTCTTTATTGTTATATAATTACACCGTCAAATATTGTATTGTCATCTATACCAATACCTGGTAAACTTATACCTTCAACTGAACCTACATCAATATTAAAACGTGACTCAAAGACATCTATGTCTATCAGATCCATATCTCCTTTAACCTGAAGAAGTGGTCCAACACCGATGTCTATACCATTGAATTCAATATCTGGCCAAGCATCACTAGCATCTTGGATGCCAAGAAGTTCAGCTAGTGGTAATTTTACACCAGCTTCAAAATTGGCTTTAAGAAAGTCTAGATTATAACCTACGCTCAATCCTACTTCTGTATCATTAGAAAACATCGCCTCAGGAATGATAGAAAGACTATAATCAATTGTACCGTTGCCATCACTATCATATGAACTAGCATCAGGAAGTATCAATTCTCCAGCCTCATTTGCCTTAAACTCATGAATGCTTCCATCTTCTAAAACAAGTTGAAATGCCATATCATCTAATGAAAGAGTAAATTCTTGGGAAAAATTAGCAGAAGCATTTACATCAATATCTGCCATCTCAAAATTTACACCAAGATTTACATAATCTGTAATTGATTTTGCTGTTGTTTCATCTACTTCTGCCATTTTCAAAACTTGCTCAATTCCAAATTCAATATCAAGAGGGTTTATTGTAGGAATTGCTTTAATTGCAGTTGCAGAACCAGCAGATGCAGCAATTGCTACTGCTTTAACTACCTCATTAACTATCAATGCTACTGCTGCATCAATATCTACTTCTGCTTTTATGACAGGGTCACTCTCTCCATATGCAACATAAAAACCCATTGAACCTGTATATTCAGTGATCCCATCAGTATAAGAATAGGTTGGATCAAAAAGCTGTGGCGTATTAAAATCAAAGAGGTTAAAATGTAATAAAGAGCTGCTTGTTTCATCCGTAGCATCTATTACAAAAATAGGAACACCTTCTGATTGTCCATCATCTAATATATCCCAAATCTGGTCCATAATACCAGTTGCCATAGAAGCAATTGCATCTGCTATACTTGTACTATCTCCTAAATCAGGTACATTATAAAGCTCTTTAAGTTCTTCACTAAAATCTAATTTTGCATTGATTAGATTCAAAAACGTATCCGTAATCTCAGTTATATCTAGTGAAACAAAACCACCTTCGTCATAGTAATCTGTATTAAAAGTTTCAGCTGTACCTTCTGTTTCAATAGTTGGAAAATCAAGTTCAATATTAAATATACCTTGAGTCAACTGGTCTAAAAATGGTATCTCCCAAGGTCCACCTTCTGTTGAGTCAAAATCAATTAACACTAGTTCGCCAACACTCATGTCTTTGAGTATTTGAGGATGATACTCTTCAGGAATAGTAGCTAACATGTCTGTCCAAGTATTAGTACCTAATGTTGTATTAATGTTAATACCCTCCACATTTGGAGACATATCAAAAATAGTTTGACCAGCTACTACAAGATTACCATCTATAAAAAATTCTAAATCAGCACCAACATCATAAAGTAGTGCAGTATAAAAAGTTGCATTAGGACTAATAGTACTAAAGGCAACGTCATCTCCTGTAGTAACATTAGTCATCATAGGAGATATAGATAACATATCCGTAGTTTGGTTATACTGAGTCATAGAAGTTAACTGATAATCGAGGTCAGTATCTACCGAACCTAGATCCAATTCAAAGTCAATTTGAATACCTATTTGTGCAAAAAGATCTACATTGACTTGAAGTTCAGAATCAAACTCTATAACACTAACTATGTCATAAGCTGCATTATACGCTTCTTGAGCTAACCAAACAACATCGTCCAAACCTGGGGTTATAACTGTACCATCTAAAAGTAACTGTTCAGCTACAACTTCACCTTGAAAGTAAGTTATTTGTGCAGCTTCCCAAATACCATCAGTTAATGCATTAACAGGATCACCATCTGCCCAAGAACGATTGGTATAGAATCCAGCATCATGCATAGCATTTTCTAAATTTAATGCTTCATTATAAGCAAGAGTTGAATTGGTATAAGCATTATCATTAGCCAATCTGAGACCATCATGAATTACTTTTGCAGGATCATAAACAAGCTTGTAAGCCTTAAGTTCAATCCAAGCAAGTCCTTCTGCAATAGCATTTGGTGCATTTTCATATTTACCTACAAGATAGTTATAGTGAGACTGTATAGGATCAAAAATCACTTTATTTGCCTCATAAGCAAAATGTGCAGTTGTATAGATTCCTTCATAAAAAACATAATTTGCCCAAGCGTCAGATACATCATTAACATGACTTAGAGCCTCTTCATGGTGTTCTAATTCTCCTTGCGCATACTCTAGTCTATTTTCTACTGCTGCTTGTGCATCAAGTGCTAGATTTAAAGTCCATTGTAACCCTTGCAAGGCTACCTCATATATTTCTTCTGATTGAATGCTTACATCAATGATGCTAAATTGACCACTACGCCAATAATCAGATGATGTTTTTGTATCCCATACTTGAGTCTCTTCATTCCAAGTAATGGGCGCTTCTCCCATGAGAGGAATATATTCATGCCATCCAATATAACCATCAAAATTTCCCCACATATTTTGGTTATTGGAATAAAATGAAACCAATTCCATTGAGGAGTCTGCATCATATACAATACTAATACTTTGTTCATTAGACCCATATATGTATCCATCATTTTCTCTGACTCCTGTAACTCTTGCAATAAAGCTATCATTTACATCAACATTTTCTGGTAGTACCATAGTAAAAATATAATCTCCACCATAATTATCTATAAAATCACTAATACCTCCTGTAACATTATTGCCACTCTCATCCCATAATGATGCTCCAGAAGCTAAGCTTAAAAAGCTAAGATCTACTCTTTCTGTATCAGCAGGCTCACTAATTATATGTAAACGTACTTCATTAGGAGAATCACCAACTAGTGTTGTAACTTCTATTGAAGGAGCATCGGTGATACCTTCAATATTGACTCTTAATGTTTGTTCGACACTTTTTCCATGTTCATCAATAATTTGATAATTTAGATTAAGAGTTTCATTTTCCTCATCATTGAGTTCATTATAATAATTAGGATTAATTCTAATCGTATCACCTATGAGATCCCAACCACCTTTACCATCTACTTCTTTTAAATTTTCTACATGTAAAAGTGCTCCATTATCTACATCTGAGGCATCTGTTAGTAGACTTATAGTATAAGGAGCTTGATCTTCGTCAGTATCACTAACCAATACTCCTTCAACAGTAGGTGCATCATTTGAACCCTCTATTGTTATTATTAGTGTTGCTGTATCTATTTTTGCTCCAAATTCTTCATTATCGCTTAATGTATAAGTAAATGTGTCTATAAGTTTTTCACCTTTATTTAACGTATTAACATCTTCATTGATGTTATCTGCAGTATAAATATAATTACCATCAACATTTATGACTAGTAACCCATATTTACCCTCTATTGTAAATGAATTATTTTGCTGATTAGCTTCGTTGTCAGTACTGTTTGAATCAATACTAACTACACTAAGTTCATAATTAACACTATTATTACTATAGTCTATATTATCAACATCTACATCATTTATAAGTACATTTCCTACAGCCTCAACAGGTGCATCATAATTACCTTGTGAACCAGCTAAACCTTCTTCAAGTGCACTATTTCCTGATATATTATTGCTAGTATAAATGATTTCTCCAAATTTTGGTACTTGTGTTATTTGTACGATTTCATCATTACTTGAAATATCATTAACTGCTATAGGTGCATCATTTGCACCATTTATGACTATACTTAGATTAGCTGTGTCTGTTTTACCTCCATCACTTACTGTATAAGCAAAGCTTTCTAATAGAGAGTCATTTATATTAAGAATATCAACTTTTGGATTTTGATTATCAATTGTGTATGAGTACTCTCCTGTTTTAGCATTTAATAATAATGTTCCAAATTCACCAATTAAAACAAAATTTCCACTTTCATTTACCTGAGTTATACCATTTACCGATATTACATCTAAATCAGAAAGAGGATTTGGTAATCCATCATCATAATCATTACTCAGTGCATTACCAGTTGCTACGACAGAAGCGTTATATTGTTCTTCAGTACCAATCCCTTCTTCTACAGCAACCCCAATATCATCACTTAGTTCAGGTGCTTGATTTATTTGTCGGTTTTGACTCCCCTCTGGATTAGAAACTAAATCATGTTTGGTTGTTAAATTATGTGTTTCAACATCACCTCTTTCATTAGTCCTTTGTGCTACATAAGCCTTGGTTATACCACCTTCAGAATCATTTTCATCCTCACCAGCAGCTGTTGCTTCTTCTGGTAAAGCTTCTCCTTCTAAAAGTGCTTGTTGTATTTGTGTCTCACTAGATATAACTGTTTGGTCTATCAAAATATTTTCATCTGCATTTATGACTAATTCTCTTCCATTAGCAAAAGCTATCTTGACACCACTATTTGTTCCTACTGTAATTAAAGTTTCACCTTCATTTACAACATCTCCTACGACTAAAACCCTGATATCTCCATTCATTCCCACTGCTTGAACTATGCCCAATAGTTCTTTGATTACACCTACCTTTGCCATGATAGCCTCCTTTTTGTAATCACTTTTTGAATATTTTTTATTCCTTTATGTAAATAATATAAAAAGTAAAATTCCCCTTTACATGTAAAGGGGAATTTGTAGATTAAACAACATAATTTATTGTTATATCAGTCTCATCAACAGTAAGAGTAACCGTTTGTCCACTGTATTGTGCTTCAAAAACACCTGTATCTACTCCTGTTTCTGTCCATCCTCCATCAAGAGCTACATTTGTATCCGTATCAAGTGTAATTGTTCCTATTCCCTCAATTGAAAGATTATGATTACCACTTGTTGTTGCACCAAATACATCAGCTACTGTTAACTCGTTACCTAAAATCACACCATCAAGTTCAATAATTTCAATATTATCAACCATTGATAAATCTAATGTGTTTACTCCTGAAATAAATAAACTATCTGTACCATCTCCACCATCTATAACACTGTCATTGGAATCATAAATAAGTGTATCACTGTCATCTCCACCATAAAGTTGGTCGATTCCTGCTCCTCCATCAAGCAAATCATCTCCTTCAAGACCAACAAGTGTTTCATCATTTCCATTACCTGATATAACATCATCTGTATTTGTACCTTTCATATAACCATCGCCATCAAATGTAATACTAAATGATGATGAATCAGTATTACCATCAAAGTCCATTACCGTTACATCTATAGTATCAGTTGAATTTATATCAATTTCATCTTCTGTATATGAAAATGCATTCACTGAAAATATTGTTCCACTAGTTGGCGTAATATCAATGTTATCTACAAACCATCCATCAGGAGCACTTACGGACAAGAAACCTGAACTAATATCTGCATCTTCTACTGTGATTGGTGTTCCTACAACACCATTGCCATCTACTATATTAGCTGTATAAGTTAATGTTGTAGCGGGTGAGTTATTCTTAATATTAAACTCTATCTCAATACTCTCTTTTGGTTCAGCCAAATCAAATGTAACTGTTGTCATCTCTATAACATTCAAAGTACTAGGGTCATCTACAATATCATCTTTACCACCAATTGTTAGGTTATTAATACCCATTTCATTATTATTGGTATTTACCTCATATATATCACCTGTAGGTGATGTTGTTGTAACAACAAAAGCTACTGGTCCTGATAGTCCATCGTATGTACCTCTAAAACCTGAATATGTTCCATCACCATTTGAAACAATATAAAGAGTATCACTAGGTCCTCCAGCAAGACTCGTAATGTCTGATATACTAACAGTAGTTTGTTGTGTAGTATCTATTGGTTCGTAAGATGTAATAGTATATGAATCATTATTTGGATCAATACTCAAAGTAAAAACATGAACTGTACTTTCAACACCATTAATAGTAACATCAGAATATGCTTCTAATATATTATCATTAGCTCCTGCAACATAATAAACACCAAATCCTTTGTACATCAAGTCTGAAGTACCTAAATTAGAACTCAAATCAACTGTGTATGGTACATCTGCACCTTGGGTATTAAAAACACCATTGAGTACAACTGTATCTGGTGATGATGCTATGAAAGCTTCCGATATAGGATTAACTGCTACGCCATCATCTACTATTTCAATAGTAACTGTAGCACTATCACTCTCAGCCATACTATCAGTTACTACGACATTAAAGCTATCTGACTCTATTCCAACTTCATTAATAGTTGCTGATTCTAATGTATAGCTATAACCAAATACTCCGTTTGAATAACTTTCAATAGTAATTGTTCCGTAACTTGCATCTGCTTTTTGTCCAACTATATCAGCAAAACTTGAATACTCTCCTATGTCATCTCCCATAACAAATGTTTTATTAGCAACAACAATAGAGGCTATATCACCTAATCCATCTGGGTCACCTATAGTAAATGTACCAGTTGCAACTGTTTGTGTTAAGCCAATTTTAGTTCCTTCAAAAAGACCAGCTTCATATACAATATCATCTGTATTATCTATGTTACCAGTAAGGACAAAAACAGTCGGTGCATCATTGTCACCTATGATTTTTAAATTCATTGTAAAATCATTAACTGTCTCATCAATGCCATCTGATACTTTAAATGTAACACTTGTGGTTGCATCTTCTCCAGATGGAATTGGATTTAAATCATCTACATTATCTATTGTATAATCACCATTTCTATATACAGTTATATCTGCATCAACTGTTGCAGCAACTCCATCTTGATCTAAATAATTAAAGGTAACTGTTGCTTTATAACCTGTGGTTTCATCAACTAAGTTTCCATTAAATTTACTTATATACAAGTCACTATCTGCGTTATCTACATCATCTACTACTGATAGATAATCTAATGTTCCACTAACCTCTCCTGCTGTTGGAGCGTCTAGTGCTGCTATAACTACATCTTCATGTTCTGCTGCATTTCCTGTTAATACTGTAAATTCTGGTGCATCATTGTCACCTATGATTTTTAAATTCATTGTAAAATCATTAACTGTCT
>CBDLTN010000109.1:0-8335 GCA_965306065.1 uncultured Sulfurospirillum sp.
GCCTGAATGGTTTCAAACAGGTATAGTAAAAGACTCTATTACTATAACTTTTTTTGATGCACGTGGGAATTATGATGCACAAAAGTTTTTAGACATGCTAAGCGGATACGTAAAGAAAGGAGAAGAGTTTGCACTTATCTGTAGGACAGGAAACAGAACTACGGCAGTTTCAGAATTTTTAGCAAACCAAGGATATGATGTTATAAACTTAAAAGGTGGAGTAAAAAGTTTAGCTCAACAAGGTTATAAGTTAGTTCCTTATACAAAATAGATTACTTGGAAGAGATAACTTTATTTCTTCCTGTTTTTTTAGCTTTATATAGTAAAGAATCTACTCTTTTTATGACAGAATCATAGTTATCATTACTTAACAAAGATGTTACACCAAAACTACATGTAAGAGTACCTATCTCTAGAAAATTATATTTTTCTATTGTTATTCTTAATTTTTCAGCCACAGCTGATGCTTTTTCTAAATTAGTATTTGGAAGTATTATGATAAACTCTTCGCCTCCCCATCTTCCTAAAATATCTATTTTTCTTAAAAACTTTAATACAAGTTGACTTAAAATAATAAGAATTTGATCTCCTATTTGATGTCCATAAGTATCATTTACTTTTTTAAAATAATCAATATCAAAAAATATAATTGTTGTATTGTCTTTGTATCTTTTATGTCTTTCTAACTCTTCTTCAATTCTTCTATCAATCCCTAAACGATTATAAATAGAAGTAAGTGCATCAATCTGTGATATTTTTTTTGCTTGAATGAGTTTAATTTTTTGTTTATATGACATAATGATAAGAACAAATAGAGAGATATTTATTAAACTAAATATAGATAGAGAAACATAATAATTTGATTTAATTTTATTTAAAAATTCGTTAAAAGAATAATGAATTATATACGCAAATATCTTCCCATCAATATTGTTTAATGGTATATATGTAACGATTTGTGAATATTTATTACGTTCTATAAGAACAGAAAAAGCTAAATTTTCTTCTAGCCTGCTTTCGACATCATTTGATAATGTAATATCAATTGCCTTTATCTCTTTTAAGCTAAGTTGCATATTGTCTATGTTAGTAAGCTGTGTATCATTCAGATAACTCTTATATTCACTTTTATTATAGAATTTTTTTAACTCATCAAATGTTTTATTTTCTATTATTGTCTCTTTTAAAATAAAATTTAAACTAGTTTTATATACCTTAAGATAGTTTTTTTTAATTTGGTCGAAAGAAGAAGAGATTTCTACTGTGCCTATAAGCTTATTATTTTTGTATAATGGGAAAACATTTCTAAAAGCATTTAATATTCTTCCTACTTCAAATGCCGAAATTGAGATTTGATTTTTATTAACAAAATTCAAAGTTTCCCTAATTTTTTTTAATTTATCTCCATATTTAGATGGGTCATGGAACCTTAAAAAGCTAGTTGTATCTGGCAAGTGAAAATGTAATTGACTAATATCATTACTTGTTAGAGTTTTATAAGTTGGTAAAAGCTTATTATATAATTTAGCTCTTAGTAAGCTTAATTCTTCATTGTCTTTACTATTTGATGCTTTTGCAATAATATCTATAATCTCTTGATTGTTGATGTTGTTTTCAAAAACTAGTCTTGCATAAGCATTTAAATCATTTTGAGACTGTATTATCTGTTTAGTTATATTTTTTGTGTAGTCATTAAGATAAGATTTTATAATATTTGATTTTTGATAGTTTACAAAAGAATAAAATAGTATTTCTAGAATGACGAAAATGCAAAAGTAAGTTAAAATAATTTTAATTAAGTCTTTTTTTGCTGGTTTAAAATTCATCACGTAAATCTTTAAAGCTTGTTATTCTATTCTTTTCTACTTCTATTATTTTATACTCAATAGATATGTTAAAAAGTTTAAATTCTTCTATAGTAGGTTTTAAATAGTTTTCTATTTCAATATGATTTTCACTTAAAATTATAAAATCATCACCGTTAATTCTAAACGACAATATCTTCGAAGTATTTAAGTCTGTATTTAATGCTTTTGCTACCTTTTGAAGTTTTATATCTCCTTCATCCCAACCAAATTTTTTATTGTATTGTGTGAAGTTTTTTAAAGATATTGTATATAAAACCTTATAGTTATGATCTTCTTTTAATATCATATTAAAGTAGTCTTTGTTAAATAATCCAGTTAAACTATCTTTAAAAAAGTATTGAAATCTCTCTTTTTCAAGTTTATTATACTCTTGTTCATTTTTATTTTCTTGAATAATTATATTGTTAAAAACATTTAATGCAACTTTTACTATGGCTGGATTAAATTGCTTTCCTGATAGGGATGATAACTCTTTTAGTGCTGTAGGTATATCTTTTTTCTTTTTGTAAACCCTGTTAGTAGTCATTGCATCAAAAGCATCACATAAACTTAAAATCTGAGCTAGCATAGGTGATTGTTCACCTTTTAAGCCCCTTGGATAACCACTTCCATCAAAATGTTCATGATGGTTTCTAACTATTTGTGCCATATCTTTAAAAACATCTATGTTTTTAAGCATGTTATAGCTTATCGTTGCATGTTCTTTTATCATCTCATACTCTATTGAGTTTAATTTGTTTGGTTTTAAAAAAACACTATCAGGTATGGCTATTTTACCAATATCATGAAGCATTGATGCTCTATATAATAACTCTTGGTCTTCTGTACTAAACCCCATAGCCCTTGAGAGTTTTTTTGCATAATATGCTACACGTTTAGAGTGACCAGCAGTATAGTAATCTCTTTTTTCTACAATGTCAACTAGCCCGTAGATATATTGTTCATACATATTTTGCCGTTCCATAAAAACTATATGAAGTCTTCTATACACATAAAATAAAAACAGGATACCTATTAACCAAATAAGTAAAAATATTGATACTTCAAAAATATTTTTCTTTGTAACATCTGAATAAAGACTTTTCATAGGTATCGAAATACTAACTCCTCCTCTTAAATCACCAACTTTATATCCTTGGTTAGCATGACATTTAAGACATGATTTTTCTGTAATAAGAGGATTCATAAGTCTTAGGTAAGACGCATCTTTTATATCTGATAGTTCATAAAATTGTTTTTTTGTAATAGCTATTTTTTCTAAAGCAAATGTTTCCCACTCGTCTGGTCTGTTTTTAGGATTAAGTAAAGATTGACTTGTGATTTTTGTTTTTACTCCATATAGTTTACTATAGTCATTCATCATTTGTGCTAATGTATATGCTGGATTCATGAGTGTATAGTTTTTATCATTAATGTTAAAGTCACGATTTTTTACTTGGTCAAGATATTTGTTTGGAGGAGTTCTTTCATCCGTAGGGACATATACACCACCATGTGAAGACACCCATGATCTATATGCCATATCCTTATTTACACTAGTTTTAGCACTTTCTATGGCTATTAGTTTTGCATAGTCATAGTTACGATATAAGGATACTGTTGAAATAGAGCTAATTAAAAGCGTCCAGATAAGAACCAATAATAAAAGGATGTTTTTTATTAAATCTAACTTTTTAGCCATTTATTTACCTTAAATTAAGTAGCAATATTAATTATATAACTTTATACTTGAAAGTAAAGTAAAGTAAGGTTTACATGTAAGAAAAATTTCTTACATGTATTATATTAATAAAGAGGAATTATTGAGTAACCTTTTGCTTGGTAAGCTCCTAAAGAAATAAAAGTATTTCCAACAGCTCTAACTCCATCAAAATATTCTTTTGAGTCAACACCAAATATATTTGCAGCTATATTGCAACCTTCAAGCTGAATTTCTTTTTTTGATAAAAGCTCTTTTATTAAGGAAATTGTTTTATCTTCATTGCCATCTGGTATTAAAAATTGAACAGATGCTCCTCTGAAGGCTAAAATAATATTAGGTTTTATATTTTGCTTTTTTAAGCCATCGTATGTTTTAAGTATAACATTTAAATATAATGGCATTTTTTGCATGCTTGCTATATTTATATCAAATATTATCTTTGACTCTTTAAGACCTTTGAGGGAAACACTATCATCTATTGCATTTGCATTAGCATGTAAACTAAAAATTACAGCTAATATTATAATCAATTTTTTCATTGATTAACTCCTTGTTTTTTTATTTAGAGGAGTTTATAATATGAGTGTAACATTAAAGTAACAAGATAGCTGGATTTGGAATAGTTCTTTACATGTAAGGAAAATCCTTACATGTAAAGGGTTAAGTTATATAGCTTTTGCTATGATTTTGTTAAGTCTTTTTGCAAATCCATTGATGTCTTCTATTTTCATACCTTCGCTTAATCTTGCTTGATCCATTAGTAAAAATGAAACATCATTAAGAAGTAAGTCATCACTTTTTGCCAATAGCTTTTGAAATATTTCATGTTTAGGATTTATTTCAAGTATAGGTTTTACAGTTGGAAGATTTTCTTGCCCCATCTGTTTTAACATCTGTTGCATTTGAAAGTCAGGATCATTTTTATCATAGATAAGAACTGATGGTGAATCACTAAGACGACTAGATATTTTAACATCTTTAGCATCATCTTTTAGAATTTCTTTCATCTTTACTAAAACAGATTGAAACTTATCTTCATTCTCTTTAGTCTCTTCTTTATCTTCTTTAATCTCTTCATCAATATCAGAGTTATTTACCGGTTTGATTGCAGTTTTATCATACTCTGTAACCATAGGCATTACAATACTATCAACATCTTCATCAAGTATAAGAACTTCAATATCTTTTGCTTTAAATTGCTCAATAAGTGGAGAATTTCTTAAAATAGCTTCTTCTTCACCTGTAATATAGTAAATAGATTTTTGATCTTCTTTCATAGCTTCTTTATACTCTTTTAAAGTTATAAAGCCATCACGTTTACTTGATTTGAACATAACAAGCTCAAGTAGAGCTTCTTTGTTTTCCATATCTCCATAAAGGCCCTCTTTAAGAACTCTCCCAAAAGTTTTATAGAACTCAAGATATTTTTCTCTATCTTTAGTTTGAAGTTTTTTAAGCTCGCCTAGTATTTTCTTTACACTTGCTTTTTTGATAGTCTCTAAGATACGATTTTGTTGAAGAATTTCACGACTAACATTTAATGGTAAATCTTCTGCATCAATGATACCTTTTACAAATCTAAGATACACAGGAAGTAACTCTTTTTCATCATCAGTGATAAATACTCTCTTAACATAAAGTTTAACACCAGGTTGATAATCCATACGGAAAAGATCCATAGGAGGAGTTGTTGGAATGTAAAATAGTGTTGAATATTCTATAGTTCCTTCAGCTTTTGTATGAGTCCAAAGGATTGGATCTGTGCTGTCGTGAGAAATTTGTTTATAAAAATCTTTATATTCATCTTTTTTAATTTCACTCTTGTTCATTCTCCATAAAGCAGAAGCCTTATTTACTTGAACGTTGATTATTTCTGTTTTAGCAGGCTCTGTCTCTTTTCCATCATCATCAGTAACAGCAGGAGTTGTCTCTTCTTTATCCATCCAAATACCAAAAGGTATATGGTTCGAGTATTTTTTGATGATTGATTCTATTCTATGGTATTCTAAAAATTCACTCTCTTCATCTTTTAGATAAAGTTTAATTGAAGTTCCATGAGACTCTTTTGCCGTTTCGATTATTTCATATTCTCCACCAGCTTCACTTATCCAAGTATGTGCTTTTTCTTCACCAGCTTTTTTTGAAGTAACTTCAATTCTATTTGCAACCATAAAAGCAGAGTAAAAACCAACACCAAACTGACCTATCATGTTTGAGTCTTTTTTCTGGTCACCACTTAAGTTTTGAACAAATGATTTTGTCCCACTTTTTGCAATTGTTCCAAGGTTCGCAACTAAATCTTCTTCATTCATACCTATACCGCTGTCACTTAATGTTAAAGTTTTTGTTTTAGAATCAAGTTTGATATCTATACGAGAATCATATTGTAAATTTTTAAAGTTTTCATCTGTAAGAGTAAGATAGTTTAGTTTATCTAATGCGTCTGATGAGTTTGATATGAGTTCTCTTAAAAATATCTCTTTATTTGAGTATAAAGAGTGTATCATAAGATCTAAAAGTTGTGTAACTTCCGTTTGAAATTGATGTTTTGACATTTTTTTCCTTCTATATTTTTTGGCAATTATACCAAGAGTTTGCTAAAAAAATGCTAAAGTTATATCTTATATATAAATTATCTTTAGTCATATGCTATCAACATTAAAATGTTCCATTAATTAGCATAATCATTGTAAATAGTTTAAACTTGATAGTTATACTCAAATTTAAAATAGTTTTAAGTAAAATTATATATACTAAGTCAAGTTTTTATATAAAGGTTAATTGTGAAGAATATTTTGTTATTAAGTGCTGGAAGTCCTTGTCGTGCTATTATGGCAGAAACTATTTTAAAAAAATATATAGATGAGAGTTTAGGGTTGAATTTTATTGGGGCTGGACTTGAAAACAATAATGTAATAAATGAAAATGCCATGAAAATTCTTGTTGAAGAGGGAATTGATATTAGTAAATTGGCTCCAAAAACACTTCAAGATGTAGAAGAGAATGATTTTGATTTGATTTTAACTATTTGCTCTCACTCTAAAGAAATGTGTCCTAAATTTCCAAAAGTTGTTCCTACAATTCATATGGAATTTCCTGTTATAGACAATGAAAATGAAGCTACATGTAGAGCTTTAGTTCAGAAGATAAAAACTCAGGTAAAAGCAATTATTTTAAAAAGTATTCAATAGTTTTAAAACCTGCTCCAGCGGCTAAGACAGTTGAGATGACATTCAGTGTCACGTTTGTTACTCCAAGAATAAAGCTGCCTCCACTAAAGAGCCAAAAAGTTTCTAATGCAAAAGTTGAATAAGTAGTTAATGCTCCCATCATACCTGTTGAAAGAAATGATTTCATTGGGGTTGAGAAAAATTCAGTATAGGTAAATAGTGCAAATAAAATACCAAGAATTAAACTACCTATAATATTGACTCCTAATGTTCCAAAAGGAAGATCATGAGGAACATTACGATTTATAAGACCATTTAGGTATGCACGTCCAACTGCACCTATAAAACCTCCACTACCTATTGCTAGTATTGTTTGCCAACTCATCATTTAACCTTTTTCGCATGTTTTCTTCCAATGTTTCATACCAGTTTTCATCTGATTTTGGATCAACTGAATCTAAGTAAGTGATGGATATATTTCCACTATGTGCAGTTAGTTTTTGAGAGTCAAATATATGTTTTGTATTATTTATAACTATAGGTTGTACTTTTAGATTTAATTTCTCAGCAAGTATCTTTGCACCTGATTGAAACTCTAATAGACTTTTACCATCTCCTCTTGTCCCTTCTGGGAACATTGATATAACTCTACCTTCTTTGAGTCTTTTTTTACTTAGTTTTATGATTTTTATGATAGAGCGTTTATCTTTTCTATTTATTGCTATCATTCCAGGAGCAGTTATTATATGCCCAAATAGTGGTATTTGTTCTAACTCTTCTTTAGCAACCCAACACTGGTTTTGTGGATGAATGGCCTCAAGTGCTATTATATCAACTACACTTTGATGATTTAGAAGTATAAGTTTTGCTTCAGGGTCTGGTTTGCCTTTTTGTATTATATTAAAGCCCATGATATAAGTTTGCATAATTGCCCATGACTTTCTTATCTTATGTTGCTTATTTTTAAATATATACAGTAAAACAATTGTTGTTAAAATTGTTATAACAAATTCTATAATAAGTAAAAGACCTTTAATCTTTGCTATCATCTATCCATCCTATTTTTCCATTTGGTAAAAGTATTTTTATATATTCATCTTTTGAATCCAATTTTTGAGCATAAAGAGTTCTGTTTGTCACATAAAATATAGTAGATTTTTTAGTAGGTAAAATTTTTATTTTGCTTCCTTTATCAATTTTTACACTATTAAGAGGATTTTTGTCATATATGAAAAATGAGACTAATATAATAAGAAACACAATATAGAGTATTTTTCTTCTTCTTATAAAAAGGATAATTAAAACCAGTGCCAATATAGCATAAGCTCCATCCTTATATATTTGAAGTGAACTTTGTGCAGGATTTAAATCTATCTGTGTACTTATTTTATCATCAGTAACAACTATTGGTATAGAGAGTTTTACAAATTTATTCGTAACAGAATTAAAGTACGTAAAAATAAATTCTTTTGTAAAATCTGGGACTATGGCATAATAAAATATTTTAAAATATGGTAAGTTGTCAGTACTAGAATCAATTCCATCTCGCATAACCCATTTTAAATTAAAATCATTAAGGTTTGCTTCTTGTGCTT
>CBDLTN010000110.1:0-8309 GCA_965306065.1 uncultured Sulfurospirillum sp.
ATAGCATTTTTTGCCAGTAAGATAAACCAACTGCATCTGCAGCTTCATATTGTCCTCTAGGAATCGATTGAAGTCCACCTCTAATAATCTCAGCAACATAAGCAGCCTGAAATAGTGTAATTCCTATTAGAGCACGTAGAAGTTTATCAAATGTCATTCCTTCTGGGAAAAATAGAGGTAAAATCACTGAAGACATAAATAAAATTGTAATTAAAGGTACACCTCTTATGAATTCTACATACGTTATACATATGCTTCTTATGATTGGTAAGTTTGAAGCTCTACCAAATGCGACTATTATACCTATAGGAAATGAACATACGATACCAACTGCTGCAACAACAATTGTTAACATCAATCCACCCCACTTATCAGTAGGAATTACTTCTAATCCAAAAATTCCGCCATTTACAAGAATAAATGCACCAACAAGATAAAGTGAAAAAACTATAAATTTAGTTTTTACACTTTTTAAAAATTTGAAAGCCAAAATAACAACTAAAAATAGGCCTAGTCCAGTATTTAAACGCCATACTTGATCATCTGGATAGAATCCATACATAAACATGTCAAGTTTCATCTTAACAAAAACCCAACATGCTCCATCTCCAGTACATTGTTCTCTCGTTTCTCCTGCAAAATTTGCATCGGTATATGCCCATTGTATAAATGGTGGAATAATCATATATAAAATTAAAAAACCCAATATTGTCATTGCAATATTTGAAGGTGTTGAAAATAAATTATCTTTTAGCCAATGAATAAGCCCTTTTGTGTTAGCAGGAGCTTCTCTAGCTTCTTTTTGCTCATATACTGCCATCTTATCTTTCCTTAATTTTCATTTTATGATTAAACCAATTTAGTATGGCTGATACTATTAAACTAATCGTTAAATACACAAGCATTGTCATGGCTATAATTTCTATTGCTTGGCCAACTTGATTAAGAGAAGTTCCTGAGAATACAGTAACAATTTCAGGATAACCAATAGCCGTTGCTAGTGAAGAGTTTTTAACTAAGTTTAGATATTGATTTATTGTTGGAGGAATTGCTATTCTAATAGCTTGAGGAAGAACAACAAGTTTAAGAGCTTGATATTCTGACAATCCTATAGATGCAGCAGCTTCTTTTTGACCTTTATTAACAGCTTCTATTCCACTTCTTACTGCTTCTGCAATAAAAGTAGCAGTATATATGACTAAAGCAAAAGTAAGTGCAAGAAATTCTGGTGAAATGGTTTTACCACCTCTAAAGTTAAAGCCTTTTAGTGCAGGATAGTCAAAATTAAAATTAGCACCACCTACAAAGTATGCGATAATAGGTAATATAACTAAAATACCTAATCCCACAAATACCATTGGAAAGTCTCTTCCGGTCTCTTCTTGTCTTTTGTTTGCCCATTTATTTAAAAAGATTATAAGTACAAAAGATAATACAAAACTAATCAAAATTGCAATTGTAGTATAATTTAAATCTGGTTGTGGTATATAAAGACCACGATTATTTAAAAAGATATCACCAGCAAACTCCAAACTTTTTCTAGGAGTTGGTAACGCCTTTAAAACAACGTTATACCAAAATAAAATTTGAAGTAAAATAGGAATATTTCTAAATATATCTATATAAGCAGCAGCCATTTTTCTAATAAGCCAGTTATTAGATAGCCGTAAAACACCAATAATTAAACCAAGAATTGTAGAAAATACTATTCCTACAAAACCAATTATTAAGGTATTAGATAATCCAACCCAAAATACTCTACCATGAGTATCTGTTTCTTGATATGAAATCGGAGTCTCATCAATCCCAAAACCAGCTGTTGTATCTAAAAATTCAAAACCAGTTTTTATGCCTCTTTGTTCTATATTGGATAAAGTATTTGAGCCAATATAGCACAAAAAAGCAACCAAACCTATAACAGTTAATAACTGAAATAGTATCCCTCTAACCTTTTGATTCCTCAAAAGTGCTAACATCCATATCCTTCTTTTATAGTATTTTTGTTTGAATTATTTCAAGCAAAATGCATATCACTAAATTAATACTTAGTGAAGAAAAAAGGACAAAGTTTGTAGTTCCTTTGTCCTAGTGATTTGTATTATTAATTATCTAAAAGGAGGAGAATATTGTAATCCACCTTTTGTCCATAATGCATTGATTCCTCTTTCAATTCTCAAAGGAGTATTGATACCGATATTTCTTTCAAATACTTCGCCATAATTACCTACTTGTTTAACAATTTGGTAAGCAAAGTCTGCATTTAATCCAAGGTTAGCACCCATATTACCTTCTGATCCTAAAATTCTTTTAACAGCAGGATTAGAAGATTTTACCATTTTATCTACATTTTTCATTGTGATTCCAGCTTCTTCTGCTGCAACCATAGCATTAAAAGACCATTTTACAATATTAAACCAAGCATCATCACCTTGTCTTACAACAGGTCCTAGAGGCTCTTTTGAAATAATTTCAGGAAGTACTATATGCTCTTTAGGATTTTTAAGTTTAGTTCTTAGTCCATAAAGTTGAGATGCATCTGAAGTTAAAATATCACATCTTCCATTGTCATAACTTTGAGTAACTTGATCATTTGTATCATAAGCAATAGTTTTATAGCTCATCTTGTTTGATCTAAAATAATCAGCAACATTTAATTCAGTTGTAGTACCAGTTTGAATACAAACAGAAGCACCATCAAGTTCTAAAGCACTTTTTACACCCAAGTCTTTTCTTACCATGAATCCTTGACCATCATAGTAGTTAACACCTGCAAAGTTAAGTCCTAAAGAAGTATCTCTACTTTGAGTCCAAGTAGTATTTCTTACTAAAAGATCAATTTCACCTGATTGAACAGCTGCTAATCTCTCTTTTGCATTTAAGGAAACGAATTTTACTTTTGATGCATCACCTAGAGTTGCAGCAGCAACGGCGCGACAACCATCAACATCAATACCTACATATTTACCACCACTTAAAACTTCTGAAAAACCTGGTAGACCACCATCAATACCACACTTTACAAAACCTTGTTTTTTTACATCTTCCAATGTACCAGCAGTTGCACTCATACCTATAAGAGCAATTGCAGCTAATGATAACTTAGCTAATTTAGTCATGCGAATCCTTTAAAGTTTAAAATTATGTATGTTTCTAATCTTTAAATAGTTAACTTTAGAAACATGCAACGAATAAATTGTACTTAAAATTCTAGTAAATAAGATTAAATTACTGCATAAAAAAGAGGCAATTGTGAAAAATGTCAAAATTGTTTCATAGTGTAACACTGTCCTAGAATAGCTACTTTTTCATTTTAATTGAGAAAATAACCAAAGCTGTCCATATCATTATGAAAGTTATAAGCTTATCAAAACTAAATGGTTCATTGTAAACAAAAATAGCGAGTAAAAAAGCAATACTTGGTCCAATATATTGTAAAAAGCCCAATTTAATCATAGAAACCCTAGTAGCAGCAGAATTAAACCATATAAGCGGAATAATAGTAATTAGTCCTGCTGAAATCAATAACCAAGAAGTCATATCTAGTGGTAACATAAAAGCATTTTTATTTGTATTAATTAAATATATAAAATAGATAATAGCGAAAGGTGATACAAGAAGTGTTTCAATTAGAAGCCCAGAAATTGACTCTACATTTACTTTTTTTCTTGCCAGTCCATAAAAAGCAAAACTAAAAGCCAAAATCAAAGATACTATCGGTAAATTTCCTAGAGAGTAAATTTGGTATATGATTGCAAAAAAGGCTATACAAATTGCGACTATTTGTAACTTAGTGATTTTTTCATTAAAAAAAATAAATCCTAAAAGAACAGATATTAAAGGATTGATATAATATCCCAAACTTGCTTCCACAATCATGTTGTTTGAAATTGCCCATATAAATGTAAGCCAATTTACTGAAACAAGAAGAGCAGAAATAAAAAGAATTTTTACTTTTTTACTATCTTTAAAAATTGCGATTAAGTTTTTGAATGATTTTGTAATAATAATAAGTATAGCTAAAAATACAACAGACCATAATACTCTATGAACTAAAACTTCAAGAGGTTCAACATGGCTAACAAGTTTAAAATATATAGGTACTAAACCCCAAAATATAAATGCTAATAAGGCGTATATTGTACCTTTTGTATCTTCTGTATAATTTTTCATCACATTTCCTATTAAAAAAGAATGATTATATCTTTTTTTTTGGTATAATCATTAAATTTTATAAAATAAAGGCATAAAAATGAGTAAGTGGTCAAGAAAATCATGGAGAGAGTTTAATATAAAGCAACAACCAACTTATCCAGATATGAATCAATTACAAACTGTAGAGAAAGAGCTAAATAACTTTCCACCACTTGTTTTTGCTGGTGAAGTTAGAAAACTAAAAGATGAATTAGCAAAAGTTGGTAGAGGAGAAGCATTCCTTCTTCAAGGTGGTGACTGTGCTGAAAGCTTTAGTGAGTTTAATGCGGATAACATAAGAGATATGTTTAAAGTAATGATGCAAATGGCAGTTGTTCTTACTTTTGCAGGTGGTTGTCCTGTTGTAAAAGTTGGTCGTCTAGCAGGTCAGTTTGCAAAACCTCGCTCATCTGATTTTGAAGAGTTTGATGGTATAAGTCTTCCGAGTTATAGAGGAGATATTATTAACGATAATGAATTTACTTCAGATTCAAGAATTCCAAATCCTGATAGAATGATAAAAGCATACAATCAATCAAGTGCAACTATGAACTTACTTCGTGCTTTTGCACGTGGTGGTATGGCAGATCTTCATAAGGTACATAAATGGAATTTAGACTTTGTAAAAGAAGGAAAACTTGGTGAGAAGTATCAAAGCCTTGCTGATAAGATTACTGAAACTTTAGAGTTTATGGAGGCTTGTGGAATTACATCAACAAATACACCTACGATAAATGAAACTACACTTTATACTTCACATGAAACACTTTTGATGAATTATGAAGAGGCATTAACAAGAAAAGATAGTTTAACAGGTGATTGGTATGATTGTTCTGCTCATATGCTTTGGATTGGAGATAGAACAAGAGATGTAAATGATGCTCATGTTGAGTTTTTAAAAGGTGTCAAAAATCCAATAGGAATAAAAGCTGGTCCAACAATGACAGCTGAGAATTTAATCGAACTTATAGAAAAAGTGAATCCTGAGAATGAAGAGGGTAGATTAAATATTATAGTTAGAATGGGAGCCCAAAAAATAGAGAATGAGTTTCCAAAGCTAGTACAAGCAGTCAAAAAACATAATAAAAATGTTATTTGGAGTATAGATCCAATGCATGGAAACACTATTAAAACATCAAATAACTATAAAACAAGAGAATTTAAAGAAGTTCTTCGTGAAGTTAAAGGATTTTTTAAAGTACATAAAGAAGAAGGAACTTTTCCTGGTGGAGTTCATTTAGAAATGACAGGACAAGATGTTACAGAGTGTACTGGAGGATATAAGGATTTAACTGAGAAAGATTTGGAAGCTAGATACCATACTCATTGTGATCCAAGACTAAATGCTGATCAAGCACTAGAACTTGCATTTTTGATTGCAGAGTCTTTAAAAGAAGCAAGAAAAAATAGAAAAGAGAGATAAACTCTCTTTTCTCAGCATGTTGGTTTTTTATTAGAGCCTTTTGCGTATTTGAAAAAAAACTGATATAAATGAAAAAGATGTTCATGTTTAATTGGCTTTATGCCTGGGCATATTTCTTTAAGTGTACTATTTAAATGACCACTATTATAGATATATGTCCACTCTTTAGCATTATACTTTTTAGAAACCTCACCGCCTTTGATACCACAAATTCTTTTTACTTTTTTTGCAAATACTTTTTCCCCAGTGACATCATCAGCTTGTAAGTTTAAAGTAAATAATAGTAATAAAACAACAGACAAACTTTTTTTCATAAACTTTTCCTTATGATTTTTTATAGTTTAATTAAACTTTTCTTTAAATAGTATAAAAGTAAGTAAAGTTTAATTATTAGATTTATTTAAGTTTATGATTCTATCACTGCACCATGAAGCCAAATATTCATCATGTGTTATTAGAAGAATACCAACTCTATCTAAGAACATAACAAGCAATTGCATAACTTCTAATTGAGTTACATTATCAAGGGCACTTGTAGGCTCATCTGCTAAAAAAAGTTTTGGTTTCATCAGTAGTGCTCTTAATATTGAACAGCGCTGTAGTTGGCCACCACTAAGTTTATGAGGCTTTTGTTCGAGTAGAGAAATATCAAGTTCCAAGGAGTTACAAATATCCTCATAACCTTCAAGTGAAGCCACGTCTTTAATCTGATTTTTAATAGTATATGTTGGATGAAAAGAAGTATATGGGTCTTGAAAAACCTGTGCTATTTCTTTACATGTAATATTTCCCTTTATTGGTTTTAGATTTTTTGTTATAAGTTCAAACAAAGTACTTTTACCAGAACCACTAGCACCTAAGATAGCAACTACTTCACCAGTGTTTACATGTAAAGATAAATTTTCATATAACAATGGGTGATTCTTATATCCAAAAGTAATGTTGTCTACATCTAAAACTCTATATTCTTGCATGACCTTTTCCATAGATTTTAAATTTATAAGTTGTCAAATCATTAATACCCATAGGACCTCTAGCGTGAAGTTTGTTTGTACTTATTCCCACTTCAGCTCCAAATCCAAACTCTGCACCATCGGTGTATCTGGTACTTGCATTAATATAAACACATGCTGAGTCTATTGCGTTTAAGAATTTCTCTCCTGTAGTGTAGTTTTCTGTAATGATAGCTTCTGAGTGTCCTGATCCAAATTTGTTTATATGTTCACATGCTTCATCAATATTTTTTACAATTTTAATTGATAATATATTTTCTAAGTATTCAGTACTAAAATCCTCTTCAGAAGCAAGTTTTACCTCTATAGAGTCTAGTGTTAATTCGCATCCTCTAAGTTCTGTTCCAAACTTATCAAATTCTATTTTTAAAAGTTTTAATACTCTATCAGCCACATCAGCATGAACAAGAAGTGTCTCCATTGCATTGCAAACCCCAGTTCTTTGGCATTTGGCATTAATGGCTATTTTAACAGCACTTTTTATATCAGCATCTTTATCTATATATGTATGGCACAAGCCTTTATCATGTTTGACTACAGGAACAGTTGAGTTTTCGCTTATATATCGTATAAGACCTTCCCCTCCACGTGGGATAACTAAGTCAATATACTTATCCATTTTTATTAGTTTTGCAACGCCTTCTCTAGTATCGTCTGGTATAAGTGACACTATATCTTTTGGAAGATCATTTTCTATAAGTACTTTTTGTAAAACTTGAGCGATTATTTTATTTGAATTATGTGCTTCTTTTCCACCTTTTAATACGCATACATTACCACTTTTAAAACACAATGCAGCAGTATCACTTGTAACGTTTGGACGACTTTCATATATAATGGCTATTACTCCAATTGGTACAGATACTTTTTCTATACGAAGTCCACTAGGAACTACCCAACCATCAAGTATACGTCCAACAGGTTCTTTGAGCATTCCAATTTCATCAATTGCTTTTGCCATTGCTTCTATTCTTGAATCATCCAAAAAGAGTCTATCAAGAAGAGCAGAGTTTAGTCCACTATTTTTTCCAGCTAGTATGTCTTTTCTGTTTTCTTCTATAATTACAGAGCTATTTTCTCTTAAAGCATCTGCCATTTGGTATAAAATTCTATTTTTTTCACTTGGTTCTAGTTTTGAGAGAGTAAAACTAGATTTTTTTAAGTCTTTTAAAAATATTTCCATTTAATTTCCTTATACTTAAATAATACAATAAATTTGAGGTATACTATCATTATATGACTAAAAATTGAGTAAAGCAGCTTTTATGGTGGATATATTGAGAAGAGAGGTATATTATGATATCAAAAGCATGGCTAAGTAAGAAATTAAGCAATGGAAAAATTTTATGTCAAGCCTGTGCTCAAGCTTGTAAACTTGATGAGGGTGAATATGGTATTTGTGGTGTAAGACAAGTCAGAGATGGAGATTTAAAACTTCTTGTCTATGAGGTTGTAAGTGCTCTTAACGTTGATCCTGTAGAGAAGAAACCAATGTTTAATTTTTTACCTGAAAGTAAAACATTTTCTTTTGGAACTATAGGATGTAATTTATCTTGCAAATTTTGTCAAAATTATGAGATATCCCAATATCCAAAAGAACACAATAATGAGATAATAGGCAGAAAACTTACCTGTAAGCAGATAATTTCACTTGCAAAAGAGTATGGATGTAAATCTATATC
>CBDLTN010000111.1:0-8267 GCA_965306065.1 uncultured Sulfurospirillum sp.
TTTTTCTTATAAAAACGTGCAAACTCAGGTTATACCTATGTTTTTATTTGGCTCTATTTTAGGTGTTTTGATGATGTCCATTGTGATATATTATATCTCTTTGAGTTATATTCCCCTTTTTATTGGATTATATATCTTACTATCTTTACATTCTGATACTTTTAATAAAAAAATTAGAAAATTTGAGAACTACTTTCTTATAGGCTTTTTTCAAACAGGACTCTCTATGGTAGTTGGAGCTACAGGACCTTTAAGTATGACACTGCTGTTAAAAGAGTTTAATGACAAAGAAAAAGTCATTGCAACACAAGCTGCTCTTATGAGCTTAACTCATCTATTTAAAATCTTTGTTTTTATATTTTTTGGATTTGTATTTTTTGATTATCTAGGTGTTGTTTTAACTATGATGATAGGCTCTATCCTAGGTTCATATATAGGAACATTTTTTCGCAAAAAAATCGATGCTGAAAAATTTAAAAAGATGCTAAAAGTGCTATTAACACTTTTAGCAATAAAGGCTATTTTGAGTGTCTGGATTTAATTTACCAGAAAAAATAAGCCACAGTTGAGATTAGTAAAATTCCTGCTATATTAAATACAATTCCGAATTTTGCCATATCTTTTATCCTCACTACTCCACTTGACATTGCTATTGCATTTGGTGGGGTTGCTATTGGCAACATAAATGCATAACTAGCACAAATAGTTGCTACCATCATAAATAACTTTGGATCTAGTCCCGCTGTTTGAGTTACAGCATATAAAACTGGTAACATCATCGAGATTAGAGCAGTATTGCTTGTAATTTCAGTTGTGAATGTAATCAGTGCTGCAATTGAAAGCAGAAGTATAAATGGTGGCAAGTTTGTTATATCTAAAAGATAATTCGCTATAGCTTGAGATAATCCAGTAGCTGTAAATGCAGCGGCTATAGAGAAACCAGCACCAAAAAGGAAAATTATTTCATAAGGAATTTTTTTGCTGTCTTCCCACTTAAGTATGTTAAATGGTGGTGCAAACATCATAAGACCAAAACCAAGCAATATACCTTTTTCATTAAGTCCTAGACCACCATAGTATGGTTTTATTGGAGCATTTACAAAAAGTAAAACTACTAATCCTAAAAGTGCATACATGACTTTTTTCTGGTCTTTATTCATGGCTTTTACACTTTCATCTTTTGTAATCTTAACATCTTCTGCACCAATTGAGAGAACGAAAGAGACAATAAAAAACATAACAATAGCGAGAGGAGCAACCATGTTAAACCAGGTTGCAAAAGCTATAGGTTCTATATGATGTTGTTCTAAAATTCCCATCAAGATTAGATTTGGAGGAGTTCCTATAGGAGTCATTATTCCTCCTACACTTGCACCATATGCAATAGCGAGAGCAAATCTCATCTTTATATTTACATTATCTGTTAAAAACAGTGCTAATGGCATCAAAAGTAGAGTTGTCGTCGTATTTGATAAAAATGAACTTAGAACACCTGAAGTAATAGCAAGAGCAAATATAATCCCTCTTATAGTTGAAGGAAACATTGAAATCATTTTGTTTGCTATGATTTTATGAAGTCCTGTCTTTTCTACTGCTATAGCTATCATAAATCCTCCTAAAAAGAGAAAAATAATAGATTTTGAGTAGTTTGTAGAAGTAGCATTAGTACCCAAAATATCTAAAGCAGGAAAAAGTATAATGGGCAATAAAGATACAACCCCTATAGGTAATCCCTCATTTGTCCACAATACCACCAACGAAGCAATTACACCCACAAGCAGTGCCTGCGTTTGAGTAAAAACAAAACTAGCTACAAAAAAAAGTGCCATCCCAAATAAGACTGCTACAAAAACCTTCTTATACACATCCCATCCTTATTATAAAATATTTAATTTCGGACGATATTATAGCACAAGTTTGTGACCTATTTGGGACTAATTTTTAATTTATATCCCATTCCTCCTTGAGAAACAATAGAGTCATTTGGCAGCTTTTTTCTAATCCTTTTTATAAGTGCTCTTATGTTTTCATTAGTTGTTAAATCACCTTCCCAAACATAAAGTTCTATCTGTTCAAAACTTACAATTTTATCAATGTTTTTTGAAAAAAGATTTAGTAAAAGTATCTCTTTTTTAGCGAGTTTTACTTCATTTTTTTGCTTATCATATAACTTTTCTTGCATGATGTTATAAGCAAAGTCATCTAAAAACACTATTTCTTCTTCTTTTGATTTACATAACCTATCTAATTTAGTTTCCAACTCATACATATAAAACGGTTTTTTAAGATACTCGTCACAACCTTTTACATAGGCTTCTTGAATAGTTTCTAAATCAACATTTGCACTAATGATAATAGCAGGAGTCTCATCATCCATACTTCTTATCTCTTTTAAAAGACTCAAACCATCATAATTTGGTACATTTATATCTAAAACAAAACAGTCATATCCATCATCAATAGCTTCTAATGCTTTTTTACCATCATCAAACAATGTAACATGATAGTTTTTTTGCTCCAACGCATCAACTATAACGTTTGATAATCTTTTATTATCTTCTAATACTAATATTTTCATAGTTTTATTTTACTTTATTTTGTTAAGCTTGTTTTTAATACGTATCAATATTTCAGCACCATCATCACATTTTAAAGCCTTTATATTGCCACCCATTTTATCTTCTATAATTAACCTAACCATATATAGACCAAATCCATCTCCATCTTTTTTCGTAGTTACAAAAGGCTCAAATATACGGTTCAAATTCTTTGGCTCTATTCCAATTCCATTATCTTTAATTCTGATTGACACAGTATCATCTTTCCCTTTTACATGTAAAGAGATTTTTCCTTTTATATTTTCACTATCTCTTCTTTTTATGACACTATCTCTAGCATTGTTAATAACATTAAGTATAGACTGCTTAAATTCATTTGGGTAACCAAATATAAAGTATTCTTGATTATTATCATACTCTATATCAATCTGAATATAATTATATTTTATATTATGTTCTATTACATTTAAAAGCTCTTTTATAGCTTGATTTACACTAAATTCACTTTTAAAAGCTGATGGTTTTATAAAATTTCTAAAATCATCTATTGTATTTGTCATATAACTAACTTGTGTCATGATATCATATACAAAATCATCTGTATCTTTTTGGCTTATCTGCGTCTTTTTTCTTTTATATTGAAGCTCTTGAGCTATAGCAGAAATTTCGACAAGAGGTGTTTTCCACTGGTGTGCTATAGAAGTTATCATCTCACCAATTTCAGACAACTTTGAACGCTGTATAACAAACTGCTCATCTTTTTTTCTTTGAGTTTCAAGCTTTTTTATATCTGTAATATCACTAATAACAGTTACAACACCAGCTTCTTCATTTTTTTTATTTAGATAATTCTTTCTTCTTATAAGCACGTCTATTGGGTTTTTAGCAGTATAATAGAGTCTTGTTTCAAACTCATCAATAAAATTATTATAACTATGAACTTTTTGACAAACCTCAGGCATTATATCTCTTATATGCTGTCCTATAATTTTATCTTTAGGCATATCTAAAATATAACTCAAAGAATCATTACAACCCAAAAGAATATCATCTTTGCTTTTCCAAAATATAGCACTTTTTATATTGTTCAGTAGTACTTTATCTAACTTGTTTTGTTCTATTAGTTTTACTTCTAAAGATATTCTTTTTGATATATTGATTATTAGAAATATAATAAGAATAACTAAAAGAGGCATAATTAAAAACAAACTGTCAATAACTTCTCTGTTTTTTTCAAAAAAATCTTTTTGCTTATTTATTATGGTTGAGCCAATAGGGATATTGCTTTTAGTAAATTTGAATTTTTCTAAGATAGTATCATCAAAGTATGTATGAGAAACAGGTGTACTTAACTCAACCTGTAAGGGTGTTTTACCTTTAAGTATTGCTATTGCTTTTGAGGCAGCTTGTGATCCTTGAGCATGCGGATTAAGCATAACACCACCTAGAACACCCTCTCCTAAATGAATTCTATTAAGAGCGAACACTGGATGTTTTGAAGTATTAAAAAGATGCCTTAACTTTTGATATGGGATATAATCTCCATCTACATCTTTATAAAGACTTGTAAATAAAATAGCACTGGGCACTGGTAAGGCATTTAATTTAAAGTGTAATGTAGAAAGTTTAATTTCATTGTCATAAATTATTTTAAAATCATCTTTATATTTTTTTGCACTATTAAGTATCTGTCCTTTAATAGCCTGTGATGAAAAAGAGTTATCAGAGATGATATATAATGTGTTGATATTAGGAACCATTTTTTTAATTAAATTAAGATTTTTATCTATCTCTTTGTATTCAATAACGCCTGTTACAAAATTTTGCAGTGCTAAAGGAAGGTCTCTTTTATTGAAGTTTTCTATACCACAAAAGACTATAGGTACCTCTTTAAACAGACTTTTGTGATTCTCAATTGCAAATTTAAGAGCATAATTATCGGCAACTATAACAACTTTATAATTTCTTTTTGCAAATTTCTTTTTATATAGAGTTAAAAGAGTATCAAAGTAAGCATCAGTATCTATCTTTTTTGTGTCCATATACTCTGTTGTTACTTCATATTGGGGGTGTTTTAAAAAAACACTCTCTACTCCTTTAGAGATTCCATCACTCCACTTTAATCCTTTGTTATAAGAGTGTAGAAGCAGTACTTCTTTTGGAGCCGCAGCGTATAGGGTTGATAAAAAAATAAGAATTATAATAACTGTTTTCATTTTTCAATTATAACCAAAAAAGTCCCATTTATATCCTAAACTCTATTTTATAATACGCTTAAGAAAAATTTCAAAGGAGACATTATGAGTAACACAGTCAAAATGATAATACCAGTTTTGGTGGCAATCATTATAGCTATTTTACCTACACCAGCAGGACTTGATCCTAATGCACACTACTTTTTTGCAGTATTTATTGGTGTAATTGTTGGCTTAATATTAGAGCCTATTCCAGCAGCGTTAATTGGTTTAATAGGTGTTGCATTTTCTGCAACTTTTGGACTAGTTGGCGAGACAGCAAAAGCTAGTCGTGCTTGGATGCTAAGTGGATTTTCCAACGGTGTTATATGGCTGATTTTTGCAGCATTTATGTTCGCACTTGGTTATAAAAAAAGTGGTTTAGGAAAAAGGATAGCACTTTTACTTGTTAAACTTCTTGGTAAAACTTCATTAGGTCTTGGATATGCTGTAGCATTTGCAGATGGCGTTTTAGCACCATTCATGCCTTCAAATACAGCAAGAAGTGCAGGAACAATTTTCCCAATCGCTATTAACATACCACAAATGTTTAACTCAACTCCAGAAAATGAGCCAAGAAAACTTGGAGCATATATCTCATGGGTTGCAATTGCTGCAACGTGTGTAACAAGTTCTATGTTCTTAACAGCACTTGCTCCTAACTTGCTAGCAGTATCACTTGTTGAGAAAAATACAGGTATTATAATCGAGTGGGGTCAATGGTTTGGTACATTAGCAGTTATTATGATACCTCTTTTCTTAGCAGTACCCTTACTAGCGTATATCTTTTACCCACCTGAGCAAAAACACTCTCCTGAAGCTCCAGCTTGGGCAACTAAAGAGTTAGAAAAAATGGGCAAAATTACTACTAAAGAGCTATTAATGTTAGGTCTTGGTATCTTAGCTCTTGTTATGTGGATATTTGGTAAACAAATTGGTGTTAACGGTACAACTGCAGCACTTGCTGTTTTATGTCTTTTAGTTCTTACAAATGTAATTACGTGGGAAGATGTTATTACAAATAAAGCTGCGTTTAACGTCTTTATCTGGTTTGCTACTTTGGTTGCTATGGCAAGTGGACTCAAAAAAGTAGGATTCTTAAGCTGGGCAGCTGAGCGTATCTCTGAAGGATTAGTAGGAATGGAACCTGTAAGTATAGTTATATTGCTTGTAGTTCTATTTTTCTTGTTCCACTACTTCTTTGCAAGTGTTACAGCTCATACAGTAGCTCTTTTACCATTATTCTTAGGAGTTGCTGCAAACTTAATTCCAGTAGAAATGATGCAACCTCTTGCAATGTTACTTGTAGGTTCACTTGGTCTTATGGGAATCTTAACACCTTATGCAACTGGTCCATCTCCAATTTGGTATGGTGCAGGTTATATATCTCAAGCAACATGGTGGAAACTAGGAGCAATATTTGGTTCTATCTACCTAGGTGCTTTAGTATTATTAGGATTCATTATCTTATAAGATAGTGTTACTTTAAGAAGAAGAGTTTTTATGCTCTTCTTCTTTGTACTTTAATAGCTCTTTTAAGTTCAAATATCAACTCTTTTTGTCTGTCATACATATACTTTAACATATATGAGTCATATGGAGATTCTAAATCAACCATAACTACTACTTTACTTTTTGTCATATCTACATCACTTATATGTACAACTTTACCTGTTACATCCATATAAGCATACCCTTCATTCATAGAATCATCAGGGATATTAAACTGTAACTCAACACTCTTTGAACTCAATTCATCACTAAAGGAGTGATTAAATTTTATTGCTATTGCATGTGTGCTCATATCAAGAATTTCTCCTTGGTATGAATACTTTCCATATCTTAAAGTCAATGGCGTTCTAATGCTAGGTTGTACTCTTGTATGCTGTCTGTTATTAGCACTAGAATTTAAGTATTTTAAATTCTCAACTACAGCATATTGTTCTTCTATATTAACGTACTTTATATCTGCTTGTATATCTTTAGGAAGATCTGGTGATTGTATTATAGTTTTGTTATCAAACTTCATAGAGTATGCTTGTAATTTTTCACAATGTATAAAACAACTATCATCTTTAATCTTAATTACATTTGAAGAGGTATTTATACAAAGACCCTTATATATGTTTAAAAGTTTTAGTGGCATTTTATTGGCAATACAACTTTGAAGATAATGGTATATTTGTTCATCTTCTTCAAGATAATCATTTAAATGATTTATTTCAAAATAGTCACAGCTGTTAAAGTCTTTACATGTAAACTTGTGTGAGCTTATTTGTTCTATAGAGTTTATTATGTCATTTATATCGAGTCTATCTATATTCATAGCTGATGATGTAATTACTGGTGAAACATTTTTGTCTATCTCACTGTAAATTAGTTTTTGATGCATAGAGTCAAGTTGTTGCTTAATACTATCAAAGCTATTGCCTTCTACTAAAAAAAGGAAAAAATGAGGATTCCACTGTGATAAATCTTCACAAGAATCTTTATAAAAACACAGCTTTTCAATAAACTTTTTTAAAAAATCATGAACAAGGATACTTCCGCTAGCGTCAATTAGTTTTTGATAGTTGCATATATTTATACAAATAAGTGACATAGGAATTTGGTCTACACTATTTTGAACAAGTCTATCTTTTAATTTCTCCACAAATTTAAATCTATTTATCGTAGATAAAAATGCTTCTGAAGTTTCAACTCTGTGTTGAGGAACAATTGTCAATAATTTATCGTCACTACCTTCAAATATATCAATAAAAAAGCTATAACTCCAATCTTCCCCATCACTGTTTTGCATATAAACTTCTTTTTTGTTATCAGTGTCTTGTCTTATTAGAGTATAGATATCTTCATTATTATTGATTATATTTTCAATATCATTTAGCTTTTTTACATTAAAAAGTTTTTGAGCCTTTTCATTAGCAAAAATAAGTCTATTTTTGCTAAAAATCATAAGTGCAAAAAAAGAATTCACCTTACGACTAATATCAATTTGCGTTTTTTCATTTCTTTTTGTTTTTAATTTTTTAGAAGCTTCGAGTAGGTTTTTTTCTAAATTAGTTTTGTCAATGTCTAAAGGATTAAGTTTATTTAATGAAAAATGAAGTGCAAATTTCAGTAAAAAATTATTTTCTATATCCTCACAATACAAGTATATATCTTTGGATCTATTTTTTTTAACTATATCATTTAGTATTTTTACACTACTTTTTTTCAGTTTTGTTATCTCAATAAAAACAATATCTGCAAATGATATATCGGTAACACCTTTGCTCAAATCATAACTTTTATAACTTGCAAAGTTGTTTTTCATACTAAAAAGATGACTTAATTTTAATTTTGTAAAATAAAGATGACTTATATTGATCTTTTTTAACTCTTTGATGAATATACCTCCTACCGCTTGTATAATGGTATCAAAATAAGCTAAAAATAACCTATAACGATAGTTTTATATTTATTTCTATACAAT
>CBDLTN010000112.1:0-8211 GCA_965306065.1 uncultured Sulfurospirillum sp.
CCTTATATGAAATATCACAAAGCAAACCACAAGTCGTTATTTTAGTAGGTGCAACCAAACCAACTGCAGAATTTGTAAGACGTGCGAGAAAAGATCAGAATCTAAAAAATATAAAATTTGGGGCAATCTCTTTTATAGGATCTAGAATGCTTTTAAATGCGCTAGATAATAGAGTAGAGAATATAATTTTTTCTCAAGTAGTACCATCTCCTTGGGGTGCATTATCTGAAGAAGTAGCACTATATAGAAGACTTATGGATGAGTATAATCCAAACAAAGAATATAGCTATGTTTCTTTAGAAGGATTTTTTATAGCAAAAATGACTGCAGAGCTGTTTAGAAGAGTAGGTAAAGATTTTTCAAAAGAGGATTTTATAGACCAGATGAGATATCTTTATCGTGAGATAGAGAGTAATCAAGATATTGATGAGAGCAGACGGATATGTAAATGCTTAAATAATGTTTATTTAACGTACTATAATGATGGTATATTTTGGGAAGTAGATGAAGAAGATTAGTAACCCTTTTAAAGATTTCATGGGCAGTATTGATAACATGACAATAGCTAAAAAAACTAGTTTATTGTTTTTGATTATGGTTGTAGGTATGCTTTTTATAGGTAGTTTTGCTCATATGAGTCTTCATCGTATAAAAGGGGACTTTGATATCTTATATGATAAGCGTATGGTACCTGCTATTAAACTAGAAAAAATAAAAGATATATATACAGTTAATATACTAGATACCCTAAGAGATATTGAAAGTAACCATATAAGTGTAAGAGATGGTGAGAGCATAGTTTTATTAGCACAAGACTTGATAAGAAGAGATTGGAGTGAATACAAGACAAGTCTTTCAATAGATGACAATGACTGGATGGTTGATATGGCTTTATCAGTAAAGATTCTAAATATCAACAGTATTATATTTGAAAAGTCATTAGAAAAAGACATGATAGAATCTATTGAAAAAAAAGTTAGACAGATTGACTCTATCTTGATAGATATTTTTAACCTGTTTGGTAGAAATCATACAGCAGATGCATTTGAACGTTTACAAGAGGACTTATATCCAAGTGTAAACTCCATAAATATTCTTCTTACGCAGTTAATAAGTATTAATCTAGAAGCAGCAAGTAATGGAAAGAGAAGGACTGAAGCAGTTTATGAAAACACTTTTGAGTGGATAGTAGCTGCAACTGTTGGAACTATAGCTGTTGCAGCTCTTCTAGCAACAGTAATTTTACAAAATATTAGGCTTCTTCATGGTCAAATGTCAAGGATTGTTGATGAAAAAACTAGAGAGTTACAAATTTTAAATAGTGCTTTGGAAGAAAAAATTGCTCAAGAAGTTGAACAAAGTAGACAAAAAGACCAGATTATGTTTAGACAATCAAGATTAGCAGCAATGGGAGAGATGGTTGGCAATATTGCTCATCAGTGGAGACAACCTTTAAATGCAATAGTACTTATTATACAAAGTTTTCAGATGAAAAAAATGTTAGGAAAGCTTAATGATGAGTTCATAGATTCTCAAGTTGATGAAGGAATTAAACTTGCAACTTCGATGTCAAGAACTATAGATGACTTTAGAAACTTTTTTAAACCTAATAAAATAGAAGAAAGTTTTAGCGTAAATAGAGTTATAAAAGAGTCTATAGATTTAGTACAACTCTATTATGAAAAATTAAATATTAATATGAATTTAATATGTGAAAGTGATTTTGATACTTTGGGTTATCCAAATGAGTTTTCTCAGGTAATGATGAATCTTTTTTCAAATTCAAAAGATGTTTTAAGTGAAAAGGAGGATGAAAAAAAATATATAGAGATAATAGTAAAGATAGATAAAAAGAATAAAACTGGTAAGATTTCAGTTATAGACAATGGTGGAGGAGTTCCAGTGGAAGTGATTGATAGAATGTTTGATCCATATTTCACTACTAAACATCAAAGTTCAGGGACAGGGATAGGGCTGTATATGTCAAAAGAGATTATAGAGAAACAGATGAGTGGCTCAATTGAGGTGGAAAACATTTCTCATAGATTTTTAGAAGATAAAGAAGTTTATGAGAAGTGTGCCTGTATCAATATTATGATGCCTATAAATGAAAAAGAGAAGGGGTAATAGATGGATTTAAATTGTTTAAAGGACTGCGTAATTCTTTACGTAGAAGATGAACAGAGTGTACAAAATCAAACAAAGATGATACTTGATGATTTTGTAAAAGAAGTAAGAATAGCAAGTGATGGAGAAGAGGGCTTAAAAATGGCACTCGAAGAAGATATAGATATCATTGTAACAGATATTATGATGCCTCATAAAAATGGTATAGATATGTTAAAAGAGTTAAAAGAAGTTCACAAAGTAGAAATACCAGCTATCATAACAACAGCTTTTACTGAAACAAATTATTTGATGGAAGCTATCAAATTAAAAGTAGATGGTTTTATAACAAAACCAATAAATATTAAAGACCTTATAAATACTATATATACAGTAATGTTACCAAAAGTTCAAAAAGAAGAGCTAAAAGGTTGTTCTTATATGGTAGATGCCCTTTCAATACTTGTAGGTGGTAAAAAGATTGAGATTTTAAAATACATCATTAATAATCTTGATAAAGAACATGTATTTTATGGTTCATATCAAGATATAATGGAAAACATTGGAGTAAGCAAACCTACAGTCGTAAATATGTTTAAACAGTTAATTCAAGCAGGTGTTTTAGAAAAAATAAAAAATAAAGTTTATCGTTTTCAAAATACAAAATTTATAAAAGAAGAGGTTTCATAAATGAAAAAAATAGTTTTTTTAATCCTTTTAAGTTTTACAACTTTAGCTTTTAGTGCAGAAGAGAGTGTAGTTTTTGAGACAAATAAAGGAAATATTGTTTTTAAACTTTTCCCAAAAATAGCTCCTAAAACAGTAGAAAACTTTATTGGGCTTACAAAAAAAGGATACTATGATGGTATTATTTTTCACAGAGTCATTAAAAACTTTATGATTCAAGGTGGAGATCCAACAGGAACAGGACGTGGCGGAAACTCTCTTTGGGGAAAACCTTTTAAAGATGAATTTAACCCAGGAATTGTATTTGATAGAAGTGGTATATTAGCCATGGCGAACTCAGGACGCAATACAAACGGTAGTCAATTTTTCATAACAACAGTTAAAACACCTTGGTTAAATGGAAGACATACCATTTTTGGTGAAGTAGTTGATGGATTTGATGTGGTAAATGCTATAGAAAACTCTAGAGTAGATGGAAGAGATAAACCAACAGAAGATATAAAAATAATAAAAGCATACATTAAATAGTGAGTATTTTATAATCACTAAAGGTATAGCATTATCTTTGAAAAACAGATACAATATAGAAAATCTGGGAGGGAATGATGAAAAAGATTGAAGCAATCATAAAGCCATTTAAGTTAGAAGACGTAAAAGATGCTTTAACTGCAATGGAAATAACTGGAATGACAGTTAGTGAAGTAAAAGGTTATGGACGTCAACAAGGTCACTCAGAGCTTTATCGTGGTGCAGAATATGTAGTAGACTTTTTGCCAAAAATAAAGATTGATATTATTGTCAAGGATGAGGATGTTGATCCTGCAGTAAAGGCTATTGTAGAATCAGCAAAAACTGGAAAAATTGGTGATGGAAAGATTTTTGTATCTACTGTAGAAAGAGTAATAAGAATCAGAACGTCTGAAGAGGATGAAGAGGCTATCTAACCCCTTTACATGTAAAGATGGTTATTTTTTGACCATCTTTATTGTATATTTTTTATGTATACTTTTATAATAAACTATAAAGGTATTCATAATGGAAACTATAGAACTACAATATGTTATTGACACTTTCTTTTTAATTTTCTCAGCAGTACTTATAATTTTTATGGCTCCTGGTTTTTCGATGCTTGAAGCTGGGCTTGTAAGAACAAAAAATGTAACAGCAGTATTAACTGGTAACGTTCTTCTTTATGCAGTATGCTCTTTTATATTTCTTCTTTGGGGTTATAATGTTATGTTTGGAGGAGATGGATTTTTTCTAAATGGAGTTGAAATAAACGGTTATAGTGCGTACGCTTTTTTCTTTTTTCAAATGGCATTTGTAAGTAAAACAGTCTCTATTATGAGTGGTGGTGTGAGTGAGAGAATTAAAATCTTACCCTTTATGACATTTGCAATTATTATGAGTGGATTTATCTATCCCTTAGTTGGACGTTGGATTTGGGGTGGAGGATTTTTAAGTGATATGCATGATTTAGCAGGATCAACTGTTATACACTCTGTTGGAGGTTGGGCACTTTTAGCAGCTATTCTTGTTCTTGGAGCTAGAAAAGGCAAGTACACAAAAGATGGAAAAATACGTCCTATCCCAGCATCTAATATTCCTTTAGTAACTCTTGGTGGTCTTCTTCTTTGGATAGGCTGGTTTGGATTTAATGGTGGTAGTGCTTTTAATATCTCAACTAAAGACGCAGCTGATTTTGTAGGTTTAATTATCCTAAATACAAACACAGCAGGTCTTGCAGGTGCAATTACAGCTACTATTATTGTTTATATTCAATATAAAAAACTAGATATTACAATGATACTTAATGGTGCACTTGGAGGGCTTGTAGCTATTACTGCTGGGGCAGATGTTGTTGGTCTTTGGGAGCCTATAATTATAGGTGCTATTGGTGGGGCATTAGTGGTTTTTGCAGTTCCTCTTTTTGATAAATTTAAGATTGACGATCCTGTTGGAGCATTATCAGTTCATTTAATTAATGGTATATGGGGAACTATTGCAGTGTCCCTTTTTGCTGATTATTCATTTTTCACTCAATTAAAGGGTATAGTTATAGTTGGAATTTTTACTTTTCCTATATCTTTTATAATTTTTGTATTAATTAAAAAAGTCATTGGACTTAGAAGTGATGAAGAGCATGAATATGTTGGACTTGACTTAGAAGAGTGTGGTCTCGAAGCTTACCCAGAATTTGTTAAATCAAAGGTGTAAAAGTGATCCAAAAATTGTATAATACGCATTAAAAATAATTAGGATTTTTAATGCATGAACTTATGACTTTTGGGCTTCTTGCTTTTACAACTTTTTTTACTCTTATAAACCCTCTTGGAGTAATGCCTATTTTTATGACTATGACAGCAGATTTAGATTCTATTCATAGAACTAGAACTGCTAGAAAAGCTTCTATAGTATCTTTTATCATCATTGTCATGTTTGCATTTTCAGGACAACTTTTGATAAACTTTTTTGGCATCTCTGTTAATAGCTTTAAGATAGTTGGAGGAGTTATTTTTTTTCTTATGGGAATGGATATGCTGCAAGCTAGACTGGGAAAAGTAAAGATTAGAGATTCTGAGGTTAAAACCTATGTCAACGATATATCTATTACTCCTTTAGCAATTCCAATGATATGTGGACCAGGAGCGATAACAAATGCTATTGTCATGATGGACACAGCATATACTTTGCAGATGCAAATAACACTTATAATTGCTATATCTTTAGTGATGCTTTTGACCTATATTATTCTTTATAGTTCATCAAAAATTATAAAAATACTTGGCGAAACAGGAAACAATGTTTTAATGAGATTGATGGGTTTGATTGTTATGGTAATAGCAGTGGAATTTTTCTTTAGTGGACTAAAGCCTATAATGCAAGATATTATAGGCTCGTAGATTTTAGTAGTGTTTGATAAGAGTATCAGTTACACGTTCAAGTATCTTAAATACTCTTGTTGAATCCTCATCATTATTGTTATAAAGAGGATTTATCTCTGCCATTTCCCAACAACAAACTTTTTCATTTTTAATTAATTCAAGATTTAATTGCATTGCTTGTTCGTATGAAAGTCCATTAGTGACGGGAGTACCAGTTCCTGGAACATAAAGAGGGTCTATACTATCTACATCAAATGACACATATATATGTTTGCAGTATGAGAGTTTTTTAAAGATCTCTTCTACTACGGTTTGTATACCTTTATAAGTCATCTCTTCAACTGTATAAACAGGAATTTTATGTTTCTTTATTAGTGTAGCTTCTTCTGTTTCAAAGTCTCTTAAAGCACAAAAAACTATATTTTCAGGTTTTATTGATGGTTCATTCCCACCTATATTTTTTAATTTGTCCCAATACTCTTTTTCTTTGGATGTAAGAGTATTTATCGCCTCTTCTTTGTTGTCAATATCACAGGCCATTGCTAAAGGCATACCATGCATATTACCAGAACCACTTGTATACGGAGTATGTATATCAGCATGAGCATCAATGTAAACAACACCTATCTCATCTTCAGGGTGAGCCATTTTTAGTCCATGCATAGTTCCTGCACAACTTGAGTGGTCACCTGCAAGTATGATAGGAAAAAGATTTTCATCTCTCATTTGTTTTACTTTTTGTGCAAGTTGAGATATGACTGGGTAGACTTTATCTATGTGTTTAGCATGCTCAAATTCAGATTCGTCAATAAAGCACTCTTGTTTTATTTTTTGTGTAACAAAGTTTTCATAATAAGAAGAGTCAGTATTAGCAGATGATTTTCTAAGAGCTTCAAGTCCTAATGCTGCTCCTTTTTTGTGTCCTGCAATGTCTGCGTAAACTTCTATTAGTTTAATATGTTTAAAAATTTCAGGCATGACTAGAGCAACGAAAACAGGTTTTTAACATCATTAAGTTCAGGGATAAGATTCATCTCTTTACCAACATTGTTCTTTTTAGCTAAATCATAAATAAGTCTCAATACAGAGTAATCTTCTAATGCGAAACCGATAGAATCAAAAAGAATAGTTCCATGCGTAGATACGTTTAACTGTTTTTCACCACGTACTACTTCATAAATCTCTGTACATGTAAAATCATCAGGCATCTGTTGTATATCGCCTTCTATTTTTGCTTGTTCTAAAAACTCTACTACTACAGTAGAATTTTCTACTATCTCTTTTGCAATTTCTGTTTTACCAGGACAATCTCCACCGATACCATTTATAAATACATCTTGTTTTAACATATCTTCTGTAAGAACAGTTTGGTACCTTTTATCAGCTGTACAAGTGGTAATCATATCAGCGCCTTGGACAGCATCGTAAGAGTCTTTACAAGGAGTGATTTTTATATCATATTGAGCCATATTTTTAGCAAATTTATCCATTGCTTTAGAATCTGTATCGTAGTAACGAATCTCTTTTAAATCAAATATATATGAAAAAGCAAGGTATTGGAATTCACTTTGTGCTCCAGTTCCAATAAGTGCTAAAACAGAAGAATCTTTTTTAGCTAAGTATTTAGCGGCTAATGCGGAGTTTGCTGCTGTTCTAAATGCTGTTAAAAGAGTCATTTCAGTAAACATCAAAGGCTCACCAGTCTCAGTTACACTTAACTGTCCTGTTGCCATAACTGTCATCTTGTTTTGGTCTGGATTTTTTGGGTGACCATTTACGTACTTAAAAGAGTAGAGTTTGTCATTACTTACTGGCATAAGCTCTATTACTCCACCATCAACATGGTTTGCAACTCTTGGACATTTATCAAAGTCTTCCCAGTTTGTGTAATCCTCTTCCATTGTTTTAATAAGTTCTAAATAGAACTCCTTATAACCTATTTTTGATATAAGTTTTTTTATATCTTCAATCTCTAAAACTAACATTTTTATCCTTTGTTTGCTATAGAAAAAAAAGTGAGGGAATTTGCTTTGTGAAAAATAGCTTATAAATCTCAGTTCTCTTAATACAGCGTTGACTATATAAAAAGTTAAAAGAGAAAAATCGAATTTTTCCATTACGTTCTAGACGTTTATCTATTACTTTTTGTGAATTTCAATTCTCACATACTTTGACTTAAGATTCTATTAACATTAAGATGTAATAGAATCTTTACATGTAAGGATGTTTTAGATTAGTATATAAACGATTTCAATTTTTACAGTGAGATTAGAAGTTAATATTCCTTTGTCTATAGGGAAAGGAAAGCTTTTTTTTAGAGCTTTTACTATTGATTTATGAAATACTTTTTTGCCATTTATAATCTTGTATGAGAGAAGTTCGCCTTTTGGAGAAACGGTAAAAGAGACCTTTACATTACCTTCTATATTACCTCTTCTAGCAATTCTAGGATAAGACTTGTTTTTATCTATTTTTTCTTTAATGTTTTTTAAGTAAATTTCTTTTTTTCTTATACTCTCAAGCTCTTTTAGTT
>CBDLTN010000113.1:0-8174 GCA_965306065.1 uncultured Sulfurospirillum sp.
TAATATTGCCATCTACTTTCAAATTTGAACTTAACTTATGAGGTTTTTGACTCTTTAAGTCTTCATTTTCAAATCCTTCTTCATCTAAGTCAATACAAGAATAATTTTGTACTGTACTCCAAAGTTCATCCCCAAAATTATAATTACTTCTGCCTATTGCATTTTTTTGCTTTTCTTTAATTTTCATTGTTAAAAAATTTGTATCATTTAAAAGTCTATTATCCGGTAGAAAATTTCCTCCTATAGAGGCTAATATACCAAGTAAAACTATAACAAAAATAAGCTCAATCATACTAAATGCATTTTTACTCATGGTCTTTGTAGTGTCCTTCTTGTAAGTCTTATATCTTTTCCTTGGTTTTTAGGATGTGTAGGGTCTGTTTGGACAACAACTTCTAACATTACCATTCCATGCGAATCATCACTTTGGATATCGTGTACAGAGTATCCCAACCCACCTTTACAAAAGGTACTATCATTTGAATCTTTTAATAAAAAATAATTTGTTATATTTACATCTGCTTTAAATCTTTTATCACTTGAAATCACAGTTACTTCATCTAAACAATGACTTATTGCATTTCTTTCATAACCACTTATGGCAAGTAGACTCATCTCAACAGCACTATCCATAAAAAGCTCACCTGCCTCTTTTACATATATGTCAGATGTTTGCTTTACTGAAACTGTTGCATACTTCATAGCAATAACCAGTATTCCACTTACCAAAACTATAACCAAAAGTGCTTGAAGTAGTCCAAATCCTCTTCGCATTAAAATACCACCTTCTGTTTAGAGATAGTTACATTGTTATCTTTGCTTCTTTTTGGAACGCTTCTTTGCATAGTTAAATCGAAAAATATATTATCATTAAGTAAATCTATCTCAAAACCACTTACTTCATTCGATAGAATTGTCACATTTGCATCATTACAAAAAGTTTCACCTCTCCACGGTCTATAATTATAAAACAGATATAGTGTATTTGTCTGATTTGCATCATTTCTACAATTGATATCATTCCCTCTTGCTATGGCATATGCTGAATCAACTATATAATATTTTTCATATATCTCATTTGGTTTTGTTTTTAGTACTATATTTTCTCCATTTGAAGTACCATCTATCCCATAAACTTTATTTGCACTATTTCCATGCCATCCAAAAGTAGAATTAAATTCACTTGTATATGCAATAGAACCATCATCAAATGTCCCTGCAAACACTAAAGCGGTTATATTATCATCAAAGACAATTGTTTGATCATTGAATTTTTTTCTAGTACTATCAAGAAGTTTTATAACATCAGTATTAGGAGAAACTACTGTGCGACTAGTCGCATTGGAATCATCCAAATCAACAAACCCACTATAATCTCTTTTTTTTAATGCCTCTACACTAACTCCTATCCACTCCAAAACATGATATGTTGAGTTAAGTGAGTATATTGATTCAAATGTAGATTTATTATCATCATATCCTATAACAGAGCTTGGAACTCTCTCATAAAGTAAGGATGAAATTTGATTTACAATGATTTGAGAGTCCAACGAAAGCTCACTTAACGCTTTACTCTTAGCAACTCTTAAGTAAAGATGCTTTAATGAGACAAAAGTTCCAGCTGAGAGAATACCAAGTATAACAATCACAACTACCATCTCCACAAGAGTAAAACCACGAATTCTCATCACCAGCTCCTCTTGTTTAGTATCATTTGACCTATATTTGAAGAGACATAATCAAATTGTGTAAGTTGTCTTTGTTCTCCTCTTTTTCCTGCATAATAAACTGTAATATCTAACTTCTTTAGATTTGTACTTAAAGTTGATGGTGAGCTTAGATTCAAATCAATAACCATTTTACTTCCTGCATAACTATAGTTATCTGATAAATATTTCACCGTAGTTTTAAGTTTATATGGCTTGGCGGTAATATTGTCTTCACTTATAAAATCATCAATATCATTATAGGTGATATAATCTAATTCACCATCTTTCCCCAAAGTTGAACTTAGATTTTGTTCACAGTTTCTTGAACCAATAAAAGCACCTACTCTTCTTCCATTTGATGCATTACATGTAAAGTTTAAACTATCTACATGTAACACATCAGATGAATTTGTATTGTTTTCATCCCAAGATAGCTTTGAAATCATACTAACCATAGACACCCCGTTAAAAAGTGCATCTTGACGAATTGTAAAACTATCACTTTTGTTTAAAGATAAAACAACCTTTGGAATAACAGTAAAAACTATAGCAATAATAACAATAGTAAAAATAAGTTCTACAAGGGACAAACCTTTTCTCATTTTTTTTGCGTTTCTCATCTAAAAGTTTTTACTCCAATTTTCTGTTTTGTAGCGTTATAATCATTCCCTATAGTACTACCTTTAAAATCACCACTTTGTATACCACTTGTAGAATCTGCTTCTATATATCTATATTCAAAACAAGGATGATAACTACAATCAATCATAGAATTATAACTGTTGTACTTGTTATACCATAACCATTCAGGTATATTTACATGAATCATAGAACTATCTGAACTTGACCAAGTATTAACCAAATCAAAATCTAATTTTCCACTTGATATGTTTTGTATGTTTTTTAACTCAACATTATCTTTATCATCTAAAAACGAAAAATTCTTTTTTTCTTCAAAGCTTATTGTATTGGTAAATGAATCATCTTCATTTAAATACCAGTTTAAACTATTTTGTTTAAAACCTAAAGAGTTATTTGTTGAATAAACTTCTACTTCTAAAGAGTGTAGGATACTCTGTTCATTAGTACTTATATCTCGTGTTTTAACTCTTCCATAATAAAAATCAGTATCCAAATTTAAAGTAGCATTATTTTCTTCTTTTGCAACATTTGCAGTTACAATATCAACTTTGCGAAGTCCTATCTTTATAGGGTTGTAAGGGTTTTTATAATCTCTTTTTATATTAAAAGAGTACTCTAAATCTGCTTTTGAATTTAAAAATTTAGATTTAGGAATTGTTATAGTTCTGTTTATATCTTCTATACTGCGTGTTGTATTATCATCATATTTGATTTGTACTGCACTATTTGAGTTTATCACATCAAAGCTAGTGAGTACATCAACATCCTTTGCATAACAAGCATCTGTAAAATTTTGAACTGTATTGTGTTGTTTATCATTTGCTACAATTGTGCTTTTAAACTTTTGACTCATACTATTTACATCTGCCATATATAACCAGTCATTGCCTATAGTATTGTTATACTCTACATTAGTTACATTTAATTCATACGGTTTTACTATCATATTACTAGTATATGGTGTTATAAGCCTATCAATATCTAAAGTATCATTCTTATCAACAACAGCAAACTCACTTCCTAATATCTCTTTTATAGTTATATTTATATCACCAATATCACTGTAGTTTGCATCAACACTTTTAACTCCATTTTCAAAGCTAAAAGGCTTTACATGTAAAGCTCCATTATCACACACAACTTTTGAGATATTGGACTCTACAACAAAAGAGATATCCTTTGTTTCATTATAGTCTTGTGCATTTACATCAAAATCTATATTAAAATTTTCGCCCGCATAAGCTAAAGGTGGTATAGTCATATTAAATTTATCTGGACGAATTGCAAAATTATCTGATGATTTTGTAGAATTTGTTTCATTAACTAACGGACAATTTTCACTCACCTCATCCTTCCAAACTATCTGAACTTTTGCCTCTTTATTTGCTTTTGTTACATTAAAAGTAGTATTTAACTTCTCTTCACTTGCAAATTGTAATTTTTCCCAACTGCTTAAACTGTTATCAAAACTATCAACTATTCTTGCACAAACCGAACCATTGTAATCTTGTAAAGCAATGTTTTCTTGATTGAGTGAGGCAATACTCAAATCAAAATTTTGTGAAACTTTTTTAGTAGAAATTGTTCTATTACTAATATCTTTTAAAATATCCCATGCATCAAAAAATGAACTTAGCTTTATTATCTCTTCTCCTAATGTCCCACACCCTATAGCTTTTATAACTAAATCATTTATTGAGTGAGTATTAGTTGAGCCTCCTGTTGAACCTGTTAAACTAAATTTAAAATTCTCAGGAGATGCTGCGGTTTGAGTTGCATCAAACCAATCAATTAAGTTTACAAAACCATTGCCGTCTTTAATATCTCTTTGCACCTTTATCATTGTTTTTGCATTTCGTGTGTCTATGCTTATTTTATATAGATATCCATCGATTGGTGTATTATCTACCTGAGGATATAATGTATTAGTTCCAACTATATATTCATATCCTGTCTGTCCATTACCTTCTCCTCTTACAACAACGGCATCTCTTATAAACCCAGGTCCACCATGTCTTCCCTCTGTTGGATTTGAAAAATTTCCATACTCATCAAAACCAAAACCAAGCCAACCGCCTTTAAAGCCATCTGTTCCTGTTCGATTTGCATAACCCAATGAGCCACCATAGGCTCCTGCAATATTTGTTAAATTAGAATCTATAAGAGGATTAACGATATCAGCATCAGCCAAAGCTATAGTAACACCATCTGCACCACTTCCTCCATAAGCATTATGCTCAAACTCTATCTCAATATAGTTATTACCAGAAGGAAATTCTCCCACTAGTGTAACTCCTGTAGCTACATTACTTGTATCATTAGTTAATATAAGCTTATTTGAATTGATTTGTGGTGTATAGTTTTGTTTTTTAATGATACTCCATTTGCTTCCTAACTCAGCCCTATCAAAATTATCTACATAACATACATCAATATTTATACAAGATGGCTCTGAACGAGATGAGCCATCAAAATTTTTCCCTGCTAATTCATTTTGATATACTTTTATCACATCAAATTGTTTTAACTCACCACTATATGCTTTAAATTCATCAAACTCACCATTAGCTGAATTTTTTACTCCGTCATAAATAGAAGTATTTTGAGTATAGTTTTCTGAAATATCTCCTATATAAATGTTATTTAAATCTGGCATTATTCCATTAAAAGGTACTGTGGTAGTTAAACTTTGTAATACCCCATTAACATATAGTTTAAATCTTCTATTAGAGTAATCCCATGCTAATGCAATATGTACCCACTCATTCATTAAAAAATCAAAACTGTTTACTGTTGTAGATTGAAAATCTCTATCATTAGAGTCTTCAGCCCAAAGTTGTAAAATCCCATCTGCTCTTAAGCCTAAGAAAAAATACTTATTGCCTTTTGTTGCATCTATAAGCATAACTCCATTACTACTATTCCAGTTTTTTTTACTTTTATACCAAAAAGAGATACTACCTACACTTCCTATATCTGTCGGGGACTTATTTGCAATAATAGCATTCTTATCTAAAGGATCGTCTTCTAAACCTATTCTTCTTGCTTTATAGATCTGTCCATTCTCAGATAAAAATACAGAACCACTTACAACACCATGAAAGTCATTTCCACTACTGTCTTTAACTTCATTTAGCGTTCCATTATATTCATCACACTCATCAAACCTATACTCAAAAAGAGGAGGATAAGGAATACAGTGATAAAAATTACTTGCCGGAACTATTTCATAGTTTTCATCACTTGGTTTTTTCCAATATAGTTCATAGTTATCTCGTTCTGTATTTTCATGATGTCTAAACTCTATTCTATGATATCCAGAAACAAGATTTATGGTGTTTTTTGTAATTCTATGATCCCATGTTGGATTATTACTTCTTGGATGTCTTCCATACCAATGCGATACAACTACCCCATCTATTAGAACTTCAACAGCATCATCCCCATTTACAACAAAAGTATAATCCCCATCTTCTGGAACATTTATAAAACCATCTATAATTGTAAGATATCTTTCATCAGCTCCAAATGGATTATTGTCATGTCCTTGTGTATTAATCTGAGCTACAAGTCCTGAGCCGAACAAATTTTCACTTGTTGCATAAGTTTCAATAACTTGTTCAAATTCTAAATTAGAATCAATTCTACTCTTAATATATGAACTTAGATCATATGTAGATATGTTTAACTGAACATCATAACTCCCACATGAATCACTACTACAAAAAACATCATCCCTATTTGTTCCATCATAGTTTTTTAAAGATACTTCATTATCATAAATATCCTCTACATCACTATCACTTAATAGATGATTGTATATTTTAAACTCATCCATATACCCTTCAAAATCTTGACTTGTAACAAATCCTCCACCTACTCTATCTTGCTCTTGTCCTATAATTAAAGATTGAATATTTAGATTTCCAGTTGGACCATTCGCACAACTTGTAGTGTTTTTATCTATCGTAATACAATTCTGACCAGTTGTTGCATCTCGTCGCCAAACAACGTGATGCCATGTACCATCTGTAATATCTGATATATTTATTGTTTGAGCACTTCCTTTTATATATGGATGAAATGTAGTTCCACCGTTTTTAAAAAACATTAATAATTCATTATATTGAAAAAAATTTGCTCCAGATATTATGGTTTGATCTTCAGAAGCATCACTTTTTATCCACGTAAGTATTGTAAAATCTCCTGAGTCATTTAGGATAGAAGGTCTCAATTCTAAATAATCTGTATTAGAATTTTTAGTAAAATCTCCAGAGCGTGCTAAAATTTTTTCATCTTTTGTAGTTTCTAAATCAAATGAAGTTGCATGATTTGAATTTAAACTACTATCTTTTACTTCATTAACAGTTCCATCCCAAACACATTCATCAAAACGAAAATCAACCGTAGGAACTATCCCTGCACCACAAGGCTCATTGATTGTTCCTCTTCCAAGCGAGATACTGCTACTTCTACTTAAATCACCTTGAATAAAACCATTATTACCAATATTAACACCACCACCAGAAACTACATTAACACAACTAGTTGCATTCAAATTGTTTCCTACTTTAAAGCTTCCACCTAAAGTTAAATTAAAATTGTGTCCATTTGAGTTTATTGTTAAACTATTTCTTGCAGTAAAATTTGCTCCACTGATAATTGATATACTAGAAGTGATATTAATACTGTCATTATTTGAAAATTCTAAATTAGATGTACATTGATAGGTTGTTCCAGTCCACCAACTACATCCTAAACTTGATAAATCATCTGGAAAGGTATAACTTGCAGCAAATGATTTTACGGTAATAAAAAAATAAAGTAAAATAGGCAATAAAATATTTTTTTTCATTTCATAGCACTGCTTTTAAAGCTTCCTCTAAACGGTTGTATTTAAACATGAAACCCTCTTTTTTTAATCTTTCAGGGACTACAAAAGAACCCTTTAAAAGTGATTCTGCTCCCTCTCCATACCTTACTTTCATCATTGGTTCTGGAATGTTAAGCCATGCTGGTCTTCCTATAATTTTACCAAAGGTTGTCATAAAAGTTTTCATATTAATTTCTTCTGGGGCAACTAGATTGTAAACACCTTGCATATCGCCTATTTCGATAGCCCTTTTGAAAACTGAAATAACATCATCTACATGTACCCATGAAAATGGTTGTTTACCATCTCCTGGAATGGCTCCTAATCCTATTCTAAAAGCCAACCTAGCTTCCTCAATAGCTCCTCCATCTTTTCCTAAAACTACTCCTAGTCTAAAAACAACATTTCTAAGACCTAAATCTTCAGACTTTTTTGCTTCATTTTCCCACTCTTTTGCTAAAAGAGCAAGATAACTTGTACTAAATTCCATGGAATTATCATCATGTACCAAGTCCTCTTTATAAATACCAACTGCCGAAGCAGATATAAATAGACTAGGTTTATTCTCTAACCTAGATATTTCTTTTATAAGTTTTTTTGTTGTTTCTATGCGACTAACGTAAAGTTCATGTTTATATATCTCATCCCATTTTTTTACAATAGGAGCACCACATAAGTTTATTACAACTTCGCAACCATAAAGTGAATTGTAAAGAACTTCAGAGTTTTTAAAATGCTCTCTGCCTATTCTTACGACTTCGTAACCACTATTTACTAAAGCTCTTGAAATATATGTTCCTAAAAAACCATTTGCGCCACAAATTGCTATTCTCATTAAAACTAACCTTGTATAACTTTACTTATGATATAATTTGTTATATTTTAGTGTTAATTTACTTAATAAAAGAAGTTAAAATGAATAAAATTCAAAAAACAATAATTTACCATCC
>CBDLTN010000114.1:0-8161 GCA_965306065.1 uncultured Sulfurospirillum sp.
GTTCCTACAAGTGCCAAAAACAGTAGAACTGATGCAACAAAAACTGCACTTCAAGATTTTTTCAATGCTATTTTTCAAAAAGTTTTTGTTTATGAAGATGAAGAGAGACTTAAAATTGTAAAATATTTTGATAAAGGTGCCATTAGTGAGGATGAAGATAAACAGATACATGCTCTTAGACAAGAATTAGTAAGATATAAAGATGAAGTAGAGTCAACTTTTTATAAAGACTCTCTTTATATGTTTGACAAAGCTTCAAGAAAAAGATTTGAAACTATGCTTATTTCTTTAAATGAAATACCGAAAAAAGATATTTTAAGAGAACAAGTTAGTTTAGTATTTAATTTACAAAACAGAGATATTGTTGTTTTTTTAAATGGTAAGGTCTTTTTAAAAAAATTTAATTATAAAACCTCACAAGGAGAAAGTGAGCAAAAGCAAACGGATATACTTTATGATCAAAGGTTTATTGATTCATTATGGGAAGAAGTCAGAGTAAATCTAAGAGATTCTTTTTCAAGTGGTTTTAATTTTTTGATGTATGGAGCAAAAGAATTTTATGAAAAATACCCTCCAAAGCTTTTTAATATTATAAAAACAGTAGTTAAGAATTCATTTGTTGATATTAGTGAAAAAGATGCAATTCACTATGCAAATGCTGCATTTAAAAGCTATCTACCAAAGATGTTAAAAGAGATAGCAGATTTCTTATTTTGTGAAGTTATTGAGGGTGAACTTAAGGCAATAAAGTTTCTCAAAATATACTCAGAAAGTACAAAAATAGCAAATAACAAAATGAGATTAAATAAAGCTCCCTTGATGAATAAAAAAGGTAAAATTTATAATTATCAAAGTATATTTGTTTTGTTAAAAGCAAGAGAATTATTAGACTCAAAAATCACACATAAAAAAATAGAAATTAAAAATATTCAAGTACGTGTAAAAAAGTCTTTATACATAGTTCAAAGAAGCGAAGATGAGATGGAGCGTATTCAAAGAAGAAGATTAGAACTACTTTTGGCTATGGAAAAAGTTGAAGATGAGATAAACTCTTTAGATAACATGAAAGCAACTAATAATTTAAATATAAATAGATTAGAGTTTGCTAGAAGAGATTTACTTGAAGCATTTAAGCAAATAGAGGTTAGATTAAAAACACAGTCAAATATTCTAAACAATAGCCATAAAGAACTTAAAAAATGGGAATCAAAAAAAGAGGAAAAAGATTTGTTAAAAGATGATTTATATAAAGAGCAGATGAAGATAGAAGATGAATATAATATGATTTGTGAGATTTTAGCAACAGCACTTAGTAAAGAACCTCTAGATTTTTAATTTTTATACAATATTTAACTTACTTAACTTATAATCATTGAATTATTTTAAAAGGACACACATGATAGAAAAGCCATATTTAAAAGCACAACCAAATGAAGAAGGATACTTTGGTGAGTTTGGTGGAGCATTTTTACCACCTGAGCTGATAGAACAATTTAAAAAAATAGAACAAGCATACCTTACAATAGGAAACTCACACAATTTTATTATGGAACTTCGTGATATAAGAAAACATTATCAAGGAAGACCAACACCAGTATATTATGCAAAAAGACTTACTGAACATGTTGGAGGAGCCAGAATCTATCTAAAAAGAGAAGACTTAAATCATACTGGAGCTCATAAACTAAATCACTGTATGGGTGAAGCACTTTTAGCAAAGTATCTTGGAAAAACAAAACTTATTGCAGAGACGGGTGCAGGGCAACATGGTGTGGCTTTAGCAACGGCAGCGGCTTATTTTGGTTTAGAATGCGAAATACATATGGGGGAAGTTGACATAGCAAAAGAGCATCCAAATGTGACTCGTATGAGAATCTTAGGAGCAAAAGTGGTACCAGTTGGTTTTGGTGGTAAGACACTAAAAGAAGCAGTTGACAGTGCTTTTGAAGCATACATGAAAGATCCTATTACCACATTATATGCAATAGGCTCAGTTGTAGGTCCTCATCCATTTCCAAAAATGGTAAGAGATTTTCAAAGTGTTGTTGGTTTTGAAGCACGTGATCAGTTTGAAGATATGACTGGAAATTTACCAGATAATTTAGTCGCTTGTGTTGGTGGTGGTAGTAATGCTATGGGACTATTTTCTGCTTTTATGAGTGATCATTGTGATATGTATGGGGTAGAACCAGCAGGAACTGGTACAAAACTAGGAGAACATGCAGCTAGTTTGACTTATGGAAAACCGGGAGTTCTTCATGGTTTTAATTCTATTATGCTTCAAAATGAAGATGGAACACCAGCTGCTGTTCATTCGATTGCTAGTGGACTTGATTATCCATCAGTTGGACCAGAACACGCATATTTAAATAGTATAAAAAGAACAAAAGTTGGTACTGCAAATGATGCTGAGACTATACAAGCATTTTATGATTTATCTCGTTATGAGGGAATTATTCCTGCCCTCGAGAGTGCTCATGCCGTAGCATTTGCATGCAAATTAGCAAAAGAAAAACCATATGAGTCTATTCTTGTAAACCTAAGTGGAAGAGGTGATAAAGATATAGATTTTGTTGTTGAAAATTTTCCACCAGAAGATTATATGTAAGAGTGTTTTTAACATAAAAAAGGTAAAATTCATTTTTAAAATCAATATTGAAAGTATTTGATGGATATAATCAAAAAACTAGAATCTGGCAAACGCCTTGAATACGAAGATGGTTTAGCACTTTATGAGTTAGACCTCTTCACTTTAGCAAAGTATGCCGATAAAAAACGAAAATCCCTTTACGGTAAAAAAGCTTTTTTTAACGTAAACAGACATATAAATCCAACTAATATCTGTAAAGATATCTGCAAATTCTGTGCCTTTAGTGCAAACAGAAAAAATCCAAACCCATATACCATGACTCATGAAGAGATTTTAGACTCAGTTGAAAAATCTTTTAAGAATGATATAAAAGAAGTACATATAGTATCAGCTCATAATCCTCAGACTGGATTGGATTGGTATCTGGAAGTTTTCTCAAAAATAAAAGAAAAATTTCCTTCTTTACATGTAAAGGCTTTAACAGCTGCAGAGATCCATTTCTTGTCTAAAGAGTATAATTTAACACATGAACAGATTATAGATAAGATGGTAGAGTATGGTGTTGATTCTATGCCTGGTGGTGGAGCAGAAATATTTGATGAAGAAGTTAGAAACTATGTTTGTAAAGGTAAGGTAAGTTCACAAGAATGGCTTGATATTCATGAACTTTGGCACTCTAAAGGCAAGTATTCTAATGCAACAATGCTTTTTGGACATGTTGAGAAGCGTGAAGATAGGATTGATCATATGTTAAGGCTTAGAGATGTTCAAGACAGATCAGGTGGGTTTAATGCATTCATTCCTCTAGTTTATCAAAGAGAAAATAACTTTTTAAAAGTAGAAGAGTTTTTAAGTTCTACTGAGATTTTAAAAACTATGGCAATAAGTAGACTCATGTTAGATAATATTCCACATATTAAGGCTTATTGGGCTACTTCTACAATAAATTTAGCACTTATTGCTTTGGAATTTGGAGCTGATGATTTAGATGGGACTATTGAAAAAGAGGCAATTCAGTCAGCTGCAGGAGCAAAAAGTGCAACTGGTATGAATATAAAAGATTTTATAGACTTGATAACTACAAGTGGATTTACTCCAGTTGAGCGAGATAGTTTATATAATGAAATAAAGGTTTATTAAATCTACTAAGAAATTGTAGTTTTAATTAAAGAAGAAAATCAAATAAAAAGGATTGAATTTGGGTTTATTTAAACTTAAAGAACACAACACAGATGTAAAAACTGAATTTAGAGCAGGTTTTACTACATTTTTAACAATGATGTATATCGTTCCAGTGAACGCTATTATTATGAGTAAAACAGGTATGGATTTTGGAGCATTGGTTACTGCAACTGCTCTTATTACTATTTTTGCAACAATTTTGAATGGTCTTTGGGCAAATACTCCAATTGCGATGAGTGTTGGTATGGGATTAAATGCTTATTTTACATTTGGTTTGGTACTTGGTATGAAAATTCCTTGGCAAACAGCTCTTGGTATTGTATTTGTTTCAGGTCTTCTTTTTTTAATACTTTCATTTACTAAGTTTAGAGTATGGATTATGCAAAGTGTTCCTGTAGATTTACGCCGTGCTATTAGTGCTGGTATTGGTGCATTTATCGCATTTATCGGACTAAAAGAGATGGGTATGGTTGTTGCAAATCCAGCTGTTCTTGTTGGTCTTGGTGATTTTAGTGATCCTAAAGTTATTTTAGGCGTAGTTGGTTTAGTATTTACTTTTGGATTTTTTACATTGAGAATCAAAGGTGCATTTATCTTAGCAATACTTGCAACTTCAGCAGTAGCATGGATATTTGGAATAGCATCATTTCCGGCAGAATTTGTATCTATGCCAGCGTCAATTTCATCAATTTCAATGCAGTTAGATATTACTTCAGCACTGACTTTGGCACTTCTTCCTGTTATTATTACATTTATGATTACGGATCTTTTTGACTCTTTGGGAACTCTAACGGGAGTAGGATTTCGTGCAGGAATTTTTAAAGATGAAGGAAAAGAGTTACAAAAAACTTTAGAAGTAGATGCTGGTGCAACTGTTGCTGGTACACTTTTAGGTGTTTCAACTACAACAAGTTTTATTGAGAGTGCTAGTGGAGTTGAAGAGGGTGGACGTACAGGTCTTACTGCTGTTGCAACAGGATTGTTTTTTGTACTTACACTTTTTATGATGCCATTTTTTAAAGAGATTCCACCAAATGCAATATATCCAGTTTTAGTAGTTGTTGGTGTATTGATGTTTAGTGAAGTAGCGAATATTAACTTTGAAGATAACTCAGTTTCAGTAGCGACATTTTTTATAGTTATTATGATGCCTCTTACATACTCAATTACAAACGGATTGGCTTTTGGTTTTATTGCATATTTGTTATTAAAATTGATAAAAAGAGAAACAGACGATATCAATATAGGTATAATTACACTTGCAGCAGTTAGTTTAGTTGCATTTTTAGTACATTAATTAGAATTAGGGAGAGAGAGAATAGATGAGATTTTATAGTTACGAAGAGTTTAAAGTCGATGTAAATATGTTGGCTAAAGAGTTAAAGGGTTACGAGCCAGATGTTATTTTAGCAGTGGCGCGTGGAGGAATGACACTTGGTCATTTCCTTGCAGAAGCATTAGAAATGAGAGATCTGTATTCTATAAATTCTATCCATTATGAAGAGACTAGAAAACTTGACACAATCAATATCTTCAATATGCCAGATTTAAGTAAGGCAAAAAAAGTAGTTATTGTTGATGACATCATTGATAGTGGTGAAACTATGATTGAGATTAAAAAAGTTTTATTAAAAAAATATCCAGAGTTGGACCTAAAAGTTGCATCAATTTATTATAAAGAAAAAGCACTTTTAAGACCAGATTTTTCTGCACGTGAAGCGACAGAGTGGATAGAGTTTTTCTGGGACTTTGAGATAGACAATTTAAAGTAAAATAGGGAGGGAACTCTCCCTCCTACTTTTGTATTATAAAACTTATGTTATAATCCCTCAAAAGAGGAACACGACATATGATACTAATGATAGACAATTATGATAGCTTTACCTACAATATAGTTCAATACTGCCTAGAATTAGGTGCTGATTTGAAAATAGTTAAAAATGATGAACTAAGTATAGATGAGATTGAAGCACTTAATCCTGAAAAGATTATTATATCTCCAGGACCAGCAACGCCAAATGAAGCGGGAATTAGCCTAGAAGTTATAGAGTATTTTAAAGATAAACTGCCAATACTTGGAATATGTTTAGGACACCAAGCCATAGCTCAATCATTTGGAGCAAAGGTCGTTAGAGCCAAAAACATGATGCATGGAAAAACTTCAACTATAAAACAAGAGATACCAACGTGTATATTTAAAGGACTACCTGAGAGTTTTATCATGACACGTTATCATTCGTTAGTTGTAGAAAACAAAGATCTGCCAAATGAGATTATACCAACATCTTACAGTACTGATGATCACGAAATTATGAGTTTACATGTAAAGGGTAAAGATATATATGGAGTTCAATTCCATCCTGAATCAATTCTAAGTGAATACGGTTATGAAATATTGGATAATTTTTTAAAGATATGAAAGAAACAAATCTAGTTTTATTGATTATTGCTATAAGTGTAATGTTCTTACTATATGGTGTTAGTTCATTATCTATAAGGTATGAAGAAGCCGTTATACTTTTTGAAGGAACATCTTTTGTTCATTACCTTGTCTATTTTTCTACAAAAATATTTGGTCAAACGGATTTAGCGTTAAGACTTCCTTTTATAGTTTTACATGTAGCGTCATTGATTTTACTTTATAAAATAGGAAAACTTTTTTTAAAAAGAAAAATAGATAGAGTAGTTTCTGTTGCTCTTTATGCAATGCTTCCAGGAGTAAATAGTGTTGCAATTTTGGTTAATGCTGCATATGTAGCTATTTTTCTTACATTACTTTTTGTATATCTTTACATGTATGGATATAAAAAGATATCATTTTTTGTTTTGATAGTTGCGCTTTTTGCAGATAACTCTTTTGCAATTTTGTATTTATCATTGTTTTTTTACAGTATATTTAATAAAGAAAAACAACTTCTTAGTCTCTCTTTGGTACTGTTTGGATTATCAATGTATATGTATGGGTTTGATACGGGTGGAAAACCAAAAGGGTATTTTTTAGATGCATTAGGAGTATACGCGGCTATATTTTCACTATTCGTTTTTTTATATTTAGTATATGCCTTATATAGGATACTTATAAAAGAGGAGAAAAATTTACTTTGGTATATATCGTTTTTTACTTTGGTATTGTCTTTGGTTCTTTCACTAAGACAAAAACTACTTTTAGAAGATTTTGCTCCTTTTGTAGTTATAGCTATTCCTTTAATGGTAAAAGTATTCTTTAATAGTTATAGAGTAAGGTTACCCCAACATAGAAAATATCACAATATAACTTTTGGTGTAGTATTTATATTTTTAATTATCAATTTAGCGGTAAGTTATTTTAACAAACCTTTATATCATTTTATAAAAGAACCAAATAATCATTTAGCATATAAGTATCATATAGCAAAAGATTTAGCACAAATACTAAAAAAGAAAAATATAAAAAATGTAAACATGGAAGATAAAAAATTAGCTTTAAGATTAAAATTTTATGGAATATATAGTGGTGGTATATATAAGTTGTCACACTCAAATTTTAAAAAAACTGATTCTCAAAAGATAGATATAAAATATTATGATAAAATAGTGGAGTCGTTTTACTTATATTAAGTAGGAGAGAAGCAATGAAAATATCCAGAGCATTTACTATGCTTGAACTCGTAATGGTAATAGTCATAGTAGGTATCATCTCAGTAATGATAGCCCCAAACTTCCAAGGCAATAACTTAAGACAAGCTGCAGATCAAGTAGTAAGTCACATAAGATACACACAACATTTAGCAATGATGGATAATAAGTTTAATAATACTGATAGACAATGGTTTAAAGATAGATGGCAAATATCTTTTGGGCGTGCATTAGGTGGAAATGATATTTGGCCATATACTATTTTTAGTGATAGGAGTAATCGTGATAGAAATGCAAATTTAACTAATGAAATTGCTAGAAATCCTTTAAACCCTGGAGTTTTAAATAATGTTGGACAAATGATTGCAGATTCGGGTTATTATTTAAGTGGAGGAGCAAATGGGGTTTTAAATTTTGGTGATTCTAGAATAACTACAAGTATGCAATTAAATGAAGAATATGGTGTTCAAAGGGTATTGTTTTCAGATACATGTACTAATAATCAAGGGATTAATCAGTCAAGAAGAGTTATTTTTGATTCTGTCGGACGGCCTTATTGGACATATGCCACTCAAGCAGTAAATCCATTAGACAGTAATCCCTATGAAGATATGACTTTATTAGAAAATCAATGTAGGATAGCATTATGTTTAGACGTTAATTGTAATGATGGAAATATAACAATAGCAGTTGAGCCAGAAACAGGTTATACACATATTTTATAAATTCTTTGAAGAATCTTCATTAAACTAAGCGGAAATTAAGCGATGATTG
>CBDLTN010000115.1:0-8141 GCA_965306065.1 uncultured Sulfurospirillum sp.
TCTTTTTATTGAAAACTATTCCATTTGCTAAGTTTAAAATCTCTTTTGTATCTTTAAATCTATTTGTTTGGTAAAAAAACGGTCTTCTATTTATCTTTCCAGTCATCAAGTCTATATCACTAAATTTTGCTACTGTTGGCAATATGCCCATCATCCTAAAAGGAAGATAAAAATATATATCTCTTGTTTTATGTGGTAATTTTGTCTTTACATGTAAAGAATCTAAAAAGTTGTTTGTATCTTTAAAACCACTGTCCAAAGTCATATTTGCTACATTTGTTCGGTTTCTATCGTCATCATCCTCTTTCATAAAAAATCTAGCTTCTGTATATTCTACATCAAATCTAGCCAATTTTGCTGCACTTTGCTGAGGATTTGTAAGCATAAAACTAACTGGAAAATTTACTGATCCACTATGTATTCCTCCATCAATGAGAGTATTTACATCACTATAATAACGGATAGGATAACCATAATCCCACCAAGCAACTACGTAATCTTTCCTATCTGCTATATTCTTTAATTTATCTAAAACAACAACTTCTTGTTTATTAAATACTGTTGGAATTTTATATGCTATTATATGTGAGATATTTGGATACAAAACTGCAACTGTACATATAACAACGAATGCAACTCTCAAAGGTAAGTTTTTAAGATAATCACTTACAAAAAATATCAGATAAGCCATACCAAATGCCATCAAAGGAACAGCATATATAGTAAATCTAAGCCCACCAACATAAGCTAAAAATCCAAGCCCTACCATAGGCAAACCAAGTAGCATAGCTCTATGCTTATAGCTCATCAAAATATAGCCAATAAAAGAGAGAATAAAGGTAATAGTATGACCACTTATACGATTTGAAAATGTTTCAAAAGGAATCTTTCCTGCTTCTCTTATGGTGTGTATAACAGAGAAAAAGTGAAGCTCCAAGCCTCCTTTCACTTGTTCCACACTATTCATAAAGACATATCCCTTTAATGATCCCCATATGGGAGAAAAGCCACCCATCAAAATAAATAATATAAATGAAAAACCTAAAAAATAATACATATAATTATCAAGTTTTTTCTTTTTATATAAAACATAAACCACTGTCACGTTTATCAACCTAACTAAATCAGGAAGTCCCATCATCGCTATAAGAATAATAGCAAGAAGCTTATAATGGTATAAGTTTTTTCTTTCAAAAATTAGCGTATAAACTAGTATCAGTCCAAAAAAGGCAAATTCTAAAGAGTAACTTTGAGGGTACCACCATCTGTAGGCTACTATTTCTAATGCAGTAAAGATAAGATATTTATTTTCATTAGTTTTTAAAGCTAAAATTAGTGACCATAGAAGAAAGGTAGGAAAAACAATGTTTAGCATATCTGTATCGTAATAGCCTACCATCGTACGGTTATAGTAACTCCAAGCTATACCTGATAACAAAGCCGCTACAAAACCTAACTCTGCCCGCTTTAAATTATCAGCTATCAAAACTATAGGCACAACCACTAATGAGCTTAAAAATACAGGTAGATAAAGTATCACCGATTCAAAAGAAAAAGGCAATACAAATGCAAAAAAAGCTGTCAATTGAGCTGCTGCTGTTTTTGTAGGTGATAGTGCCAACTCACTAAAATTCCAATTTAATATATCTCTAGCACCCTCAGCCCAATAATAACCATCATTGGTGTTAATCATAAACTGATTATTCCACATAAAACTTTCAACCCCATCAAACTGATAAACCCAAATAAGTCTTACCATTACACTAAATAAAAATGATAAAAGTATATAAGTACAAACTTTTTTTTCTATACTTAGTTTCAAACTAAACATTTCTTAATTGCCTTACAAATTGTTTCAACATTAGACTTAGTCATAATTGTACTACTTGCCAAACACAAACCTTTTTTAAATAATTCTTCGCTTACACCATCAAGATATGTTTTAGAATTCTTAAACAATGGTTGCATATGCATTGGTTTCCATAGTGGACGTGATTCCACATTTATCTCTTCGAGTGCTTTCATAACAACATTATAATCAGTTTTATCAAAAGTTAATGTAGTTAACCATCTGTTGCCACGGCTGTTTTTAAGTTCTGGCATAAAAGTAATTTCTTTTATGTCAGCTAAAAATTCTTTATACCATTGAAATATCTCTCGTTTTTTCAAAACCCTATCTTCTATAACTGCCATTTGTGCAACACCAATGGCAGCTAAAACATTACTCATACGATAGTTGTACCCATATTCTTCATGCTCATAATGAATATATGGACCTTTTGCTTGAGTAGAGTAAAACTTTGCTTTTTTTATCCACTCTTCATTATTACTTACTAACATACCTCCACCAGAGGTTGTAAGTATCTTATTTCCATTGAAACTATATATACCAAAATCTCCAAATACACCTGTATGTTTTCCTTTATATGTGGCACCTAGTGACTCTGCTGCATCTTCTATAAGATAAATCCCATACTCTTTACATATAAAAGCTATCTCTTCTATGTCTGCACTCATACCATAAAGGTGTGTAAGCACTAAGGCCTTTGGCTTTTTCTTACATGTGGTCAGATATTCTTTTAAAAGTCTTGGTGAGAGATTCCAACTTTTTGAATCACTATCTATAAACACTGGATTTGCTTTTTGATAAAGAATAGCACTTACAGAACCTATAAAAGTAAAGGTTGAAGCTAAAATATCATCACCCTCTTCTATACTCAAAACTCTAAGAGCAAGATGAATAGCAGCTGTGCCACTACTAACAGCAAGAGCATTTTTTATACCAGTATAACTTTTAATACTATCTTCAAATTTATTTACATATTCTCCAAGAGGAGCTATATAGTTACTTTCAAATACTTTTTCTATATATTTTAATTCATCTCCACTCATATGTGGTGCACTTAAAAACTGTCTTTTATACATCAATACTCCTTATCACTTTTGCTGGAATTCCAAAAGCTATGACATTATCTGGGATATCGTTTATAATTAAACTATGTGCTCCTATTATAGAATTTTTTCCTATAGATACTCCTGGTAGTATAGTAGAATGACTACCAACTTTACAATTTTGCCTTAAGTATACTTTACCATTTTTATTATCTATAGTTGAAACAGAATATATAGAACAATGCGAACCAATCTGTACATTATCCTCAATCACAACACCATATTTTGCATTGATATAACTAAAGGCACCTATGTCTGTTTTATAGCCTAATTCTAAACCATCTCTATATTGAACTACCCAATTATATTTTGTTGGTTTTCCTTCTTCTATCTCTGGGTATTGCCAATTATCAAAACGGTTTTTTTCTTTCATTAGTTATTTCCTTTAAACTTTTCCATTGTGACTGTAGTTCCGGAGCTTATATTACTTCTTTTAAGCACTTTCAAAAATGTCATCCAAAGTATCTTTATGTCTAACCAAAATGATTGATTATTTACATACCATATATCATAGTCAAACTTTTGCTTCCAGGTTATAGCATTGCGTCCATTAACTTGTGCCCAACCAGTTATGCCCGGCAAAACATCGTGTCTTCTTTTTTCTTTTTCATTATACAACGGTAAATATTCTATTAGTAAAGGTCTTGGTCCTACAAAACTCATTTCACCTTTTACTACATTAAAAAGCTGAGGAAGTTCATCTAAACTAGTGCTTCTTATAAATTTTCCAATACCTAATAATCTTTTTTCATCAGATAATAAATTTCCATCTATATCTTTTTCATTTGTCATAGTTCTAAATTTATATATTCCAAATATTACAGAATTTAATCCAGGTCGTTGTTGTCTAAACAATATAGGTCTTCCTATTTTAGTTAATATTAAAATAGCTACAACTACATAAAATGGTGAAAATATGATTATTAATATTAAAGCTAACATTATATCAAATAGTCTTTTAGTCATTTTTAAGACTTTCTATTTTTTTAATATAATCCTTTGCTAATAGTGAATATTGCCTATTTTGATATATCCATTTTTTACCATTTTTCCCAAGTGCTATTCTATCTTCTATACTTAAATCTACAATATCTTCTATAGCATTTTTTATATCTATAGGGTCAATTGTTTTTATAAATTTTCCACAATTAGCTTCATTTACCATAGATGGATATCCTGTATATGAAGCTATAATTGGCTTAGCAGCAAGCATATATTCAACTATTTTATTCATTGATTGTCCATATTTCCAAACTAGTGAATCTTGCGTAGATAAATAAAGAATATCACATTTATCTAAAAAATATTTAACTTGATTTTGTTCCATTCTTGGTAAAAATGTTACATTTTTAAATTTTTCTAATTCTAATTCAAACTTATCTTTTAAAGCCCCACTACCAACTAACATAAAATGAATGTTAGTATTGTCTTTTAGAAGTTGTATCGATTCTATAAATGGCTCTAATGCATTTGTAATACCCATACTTCCAGCATACCCAATAACTATTTTATCTTTTGGAAATTTTTCATTAAATGGATTAATAAAACTTTTTAAATTATCTTCATAGTTATCAGGATTAAATCCCAGTGGTGAGCAAAAAAATGGCTTATCATATCCCAAAATATTTTTTACATGTAAATCTAATCTTGGCATAGTTCCAACAACTAAATCTGAATTTTTATATCCAAACTTTTCAATCCAACTTAAAAATAAAACTAATGGATGTATTTTACTAAATCCACCTTCTTCTGTCATAGTTAGAGGCCAAATATCTCTTACCTCTAAAACTAAAAAAGATTTGTATTTCTTCTTTAAATAATATCCATATAAAATAGATAATATTGATAGAGATGATACAATCACAACATCTGGTTTTGCTAATTTTGCTTTAGGTAATGAAAATAATTTCCTTTCAAAATCAAACCAACTTAATATTCTAGCTATTGAAGCTGTTTTTATATATTTCTTTGTTTTTATCCAACATACAAATACCCTATCCATATTTTCCCAATTATAAACTTCTTTAGTATCAGGAAAATTTGCTAAATGATTTGAATCAGATGTTAACAATATAGCATTATGCCCCAAATTGTTAAACTCTTTAGTTAAAGTAAATAATCTAGCTGGTACCTTACTATAACTAGGAGGGCTCGCATATTTTGATATACACCAAATATTCATCTAGTCTTCCTTATAAAGCTTAGGGATAGAGTTTACTATTTTTATAGTTTCTTCAAAGTCCATACCTAAAGTATCAAGATACCATCTTATATTTTGATACCTTGGTTGATTTTCATCTACTACAAGCTCTAAAGCTCTTTCTCTTGTCATTTGCCCTTCTCTTATTTGGTTACTTCTAAAAGTATCATGCTCTGTAAAGCCTGCTACTGTATAGTAAACATAGTTATAAAAACCTGCTGTTCCATCTCCTATTCGCCAAGTTGTGTTTGTATCTATTGCTGTTTCCCAATCATATTGATTAATTAAAATATCATTAACTTCATCTTCATTCCATTGATAATAATCAAAAACATGAAAGTAATCTTCTTTTTTTGTAAAACTTCTATAATACTCACCAGATAAAGTATCCCATAAGGAACTATTAAAATACCCTTGACTTTGAGTCATAGCAATAAATCTTTTCGAATGGTATCTTACCTGTTTCATCACTCCATTACTATAAACTTTTTCTTCTTCAAAATCAGGCTTTATTCCTAAAAAACCCGTTTTAAAATGTGTCGTTTCTAGTGGGTTTACACCCCAAAGATTTAAATTTATATTCGTCTGTTTTTTGATATTTTCTACATGTCTAAAAAAGTGCTTATCTCCAGAGGTAAGCATTGCCATCATACCTAAATGTGGAGCTTTCAGCCATGCTTTTAAATTCATAGTTATATTCTTTCTCTTAAGTGATATATCTGCGGCTACTATTATATTTTCTACACCCATATCACCACACATTTGACTAATATTACGTCTACCAAGATCAGTAACCATCCCCCAATCATAAGTATATGTTACAGGTTTCATCTCTAATTCTTTTAGTATCAAATGCAACCCATAACAACTATCCCTACCACCAGAGAAAGGCACTATGCAATCTAACTCTTTTCCTGTTCTTCTATAAGGTTCTACAAGTTTAAACAGATCATCTTTAGGTTTTGATTTATTACGTGGTTTATAGTTATGACAATAGTTGCAAACTCCATCATTATCAAACTTAATATATGGCATAGTTTCAGGTAAAATACATTTTGTACATCGTTTTATATTTAAGTCTTTTTTATATTCTAATAAGCTTTCTTGCATTGTATTAAAACTAAATTCAGGAATTAAATTTTCCTTTCTAGTTGATATATCACTAACTAATAATTGTTTTTCAGATTCAGGTATATCTATAAAATATGCTTCTTCTTTTACTTGCTGTATATTTTCACATCCAATTTGTGTCAATGCGTAGTTTTCGGATGCAAAATATATGTCATCTTCTAATTTTCCAACATACAAACTACCATTATTTGAAAATAATATTATTTTACCTTCTTGAGGTATTACTAAAGCACAGGCCACTACACCACGGCAAAGAGATAATATCTTAGCAGAAATATCTGATATATCTCCACCATTTGATAAATGTTCAGAAGCAATGGCAACTATAAGTTCAGAATCTATCTTTAGTTCTCTCTTTATCTCAAGTTTATTCCAAACATCTTCCTCGTTTACAATTATTCCATTGTGAACAGCACAAATATTGTTTTTTACTACAGGTTGATTGTCTGATAAACCATTTGTGATTAACCTACTATGTCCTAAAATTATTTTGGAATTATAAGGTTGAACCTTATTGAAAAGTTTTTCTATATTAAAATCAGCTCTATCTATCTTATATGTTTCATCCTCGTAGTAAATTAATCCGGAAGAATCAACTCCACGTTGTTCTGAGTGTTTTACTATTATATTTAACTTGTCTTTATTAACTTTTATATTCGCAACTTGACCAAAAATTCCACACATTTATTTATTCCTACTTGTCATTAATAACTCTCTTATTATATTTTCACTTGCTTTACCCATTCCATACAAGTCAATCTGAAAATTTTTATTAAAGATATGTTCTTTGCATGTATATATTATTTTATCTTTATCTGTCCCTACTAAAACATTATAATTATTTTCTATTAATTCTACCCATTCTGTTTCATCTCGTAGAGTAATACAAGGCTTTTCAAAAAAGAATGCTTCTTTTTGAAGACCTCCACTATCTGTCATAATTATTGATGAATTTTGTATTAACCATATCATTTCAAGGTAACCTACTGGTTCTATTACAAGTATATTTTCACTTAGAGTCAACTCATTTTCTTTTAAAATATTTTTAGTTCTTGGATGAAGAGGAAGAATTATATCTTTCTCCTTTGATATATAATTTAATGCATCAATTATATTTTTTAACCTTTGTCTATTGTCTGTATTTTCAGCTCTATGAATTGTAGAAAGTATATAGTTTTTATTTATATGTAAACCATTAGGCTTTTTGGCAAATGAACTATAAAACATAGCCCCATCTTGCATAACATCACCACTTTTCATAATCTTACATGTGGAGATGTTTCCATATCCTTCAATACTCAGATTATCTACTGCTATTTGAGTAGGACAAAAAAGTATTGAACTAACCCTATCAGTAAGTATACGATTAACCTCTTCTGGCATTTTCGTGTTAAATGAACGAAGACCTGCTTCAATATGGGCTATTTTTATATGCAACTTACTTGCAGCTAATGCACCTGCTAAAGTTGAGTTAGTGTCACCATATACCATAACCCAATCAGGTTTTTCTTGAATCAAAATCTCTTCAATTTTCTCAAGCATCTGCCCTGTCATAGCTCCATGGGATTTTCCATTAATTCCTAGATTGTAATCAGGTTTTGGTATCTTCATTTCATCAAAAAAGACATCACTCATGTTTGTATCAAAGTGTTGTCCCGTATGAATTATAATTTCTTGAATATTTTGATGTTTAGCTATTTCACGACTTACTGAACCTGCTTTTATAAACTGTGGTCTTGCACCTAATATAGTCAGTATTCTCATTCAGACAAATCCTTATATATATCTAATAATTTTTGACTTTCTTTTTCCCAATTATACTCTTCTATAGATAGTTTTTTATTAAGGATACCCATAT
>CBDLTN010000116.1:0-8034 GCA_965306065.1 uncultured Sulfurospirillum sp.
GTATTATGTCTGTGCACTTGTCTTAGGTATTTATGATTAAAAGATGAAACCAATACATAGTTTACCATTACATTATCTTCTATAATATCAACAATTGTTTTTACAACTGTTTTGTTATATGGTGTTCTTGTTAGATCTTTTATTTCAACATTTACAGGGTACTTGTGTTTTTTGAGAAATTTTAAAACCTTATCTAAAGTTGGAATTCTTTGAGTTTTTAAAGATTTTAACTCTTCAACTTTAACAGTACCATTTTTTATAGTTCCAAAAGGGTCTTCTTTTAAAAACCAAGACCCAAAATCTAATTTTAATAACTGCTTATAGGTATAATCAATAACTCTATAAGGTTTTTTAAACTCAGGAAAATCCTTAACATTTGAGGTTCTCTCTAACGTATCATCGTGAATGATAACTGCAACTCCATCTTTAGTCATTCCAACATCTAATTCTATAAAATCACTTTTTTTTATAGCTTCTTTAAAAGCACACATTGTATTTTCAGGCCTAATAGACCTAGCCCCTCTATGAGCAACTATAAGCTTTTTATCTTTTTTAAAATTTTCCCAAAAACCCATTTTTCCCTACTGTTGTTCTTTTTTTGTAAATATTAAGTTTATTATAGCAAATATCGATGTTGAAATTATAAGTAAAAACGAAATTGCGTTAATTATTGGAGTACTTCCATCTCTTACTTGCAAATATAGATTTATTGGTAAAGTTGTATCTGAACCTATTAAAAACAGAGTTGTATTAAAGTTTTCAAAACTCATTAAAAATGCAACTGCACCAGCACCAATAAGAGCCGGACGTAAGAAAGGAATAGTAATCAATCTTATAACATCAAATCTACTAGCACCTAAATTTAGAGCAGCCTCTTCTAACGACTTGTCAAATTTTTTCAATCTAGCACTTACAACTAAAAGCACAAAAGTAGATATAAAAGCAAATTGTCCTAAAACAACCAACCAAAAACTTGGTCTTAGTACTGTTAAATCAAATCCTAAACTCTCTTCTACAAAAGTTCCTGCACTGTTTGTTGCAAGCAAAAGAGAAATACCTAAAATAACTCCAGGAATAACAAGAGGAGAAAGTGCTAAAAAATAAAGCCCCTGTTTAAACCTAAAATCTTCTTGTTCAAATAAAAATGCTCCCATAGTTCCTACAATCAAAGAAAAGATAGAAACAAAAAATGCAGTTTGTATACTGACTAATATACTCTTTAAATTCGCGCTATCATTAAAAAGTCCTACTCTTTGTTCAGTATTTGCAAAAAACCAATCAAGTGAAAATCCATTCCAAGGCAAAGTTGGAAAATCAGAGTCATTAAAAGCCAATACACATGTTATTAACAATGGAGCAAATAAAAATATATAAAAAACTACTATATAAATCTTAAAACCACCATCATATACTTTTGATTTTGGAAGAGATTTTATCACGATAAAGCCTTAGTAAGATTTTGTTTAGTTAATTTCAATCCTAACCAAATTATAAAAGAGGATAAGATTAAGAGTAAAAATCCAAATGCAGCTCCTTGATTCCAGTTAAAACTTGCTATAAATTGGTTATAGATTTGTTCTGTAAACCAAAGAGAGTTTTTTCCACCCATAAGATTTGGAGTAAGGTAGTTTCCTAAAGTTAACATAAAGACAACTATTGAACCAGATACTATTCCAGGAGCAGTATACGGTATAACTATTTTAAAGAAAATAGCTATTTTTGAAGCTCCTAAATCATGAGCTGCTTCAATATAACTATCATCCATACCATCAAGTGATGAGATAAGTGGTACAACCATAAATAACATTGAAGTATAAACAAGACCCATAATCATACTAATATCATTATAAAGCATCTCTATTGGTTTATCTATTAATCCAAAAGCTTGTAAAAAGTAATTTATAACCCCACTTTCACGAAGAAGTATCATCCAGCCATAAACTCTTACCAGCTCACTAACCCAAAATGGCATTAATAGAAGAATTATCAAAAAGCCTTTATATTTTACTGATACAATCTTAGTTATATAAAAAGCAATTGGAAAAGTAATAACAAAGGTTAAAAAAGTCACCAAAATCGCATACAAAGCTACTCTTATAAAAGTTAACCAATATATCTCTTCTGCAAAAAATTCTCTATAGTTTTGCAAAGACCAAACCATATCACCCATATCATCTTCGTATCTCAATGACATTAAAAAGAGTTCAATATGTGGTAAAACTATAAGAAGAAAAAGCCACAAAAATACAGGTACGAAAAAGACATAAAAGCCTAATTTTGAATGTTTACTCATAGCACTTACAATCACTTACATGTACACCAGCTCTTACAACTTCACCCTCTTTTATATGTGCAAATTGTCTGTTCTGAGGTAAAGAAACCATAATCTCATGATCAGTTTTATTGAGTGTTGCTAATACTTTTGTATTAGATCCATCAAATAAAATTGTTTTTATCTTTAAATCAAAATAATTCATATCATCCATATCATCCTCAACCATCATAGCAATTGCTTCTGGTCGTATAAAAACAAAACAATCTTCTTTGATATCTTTATCAATCAGATTTACCTTAAAATCAATACCCTCTTTTGTTTTTACAATGCCACTTCTATCAATAAGTTTTGCTTCAAACTTATTAGTTTCGCCAACAAATGAAGCAACAAAACTAGTTTTTGGATTTGCATAAAGGTTTTGGGGAGTATCAATCTGCTCAAATTTACCATTATTCATAACAGCAACTTTATCACTCATAACAAGTGCTTCACTTTGATCATGTGTAATATAGATAAAAGTAGTTCCAAATTCATGTTGAAGTTTTTTAAGCTCAATCTTCATCTGTTCACGAAGTTTAAGATCAAGTGCGCCAAGTGGTTCATCCAAAAGAAGTATTGAAGGCTCTAGTACAAGCGATCTTGCTATTGCAACTCTTTGTTTTTGACCTCCTGATAAATCAGATACATTTTTTCTCTCATATCCACCTAAGTGAACTTTTTCAAGAATATTTTTTACCTTTTCTTCTATTTCACTTTTACTAAAATTTAATCTTTTCAAACCAAATGCAACATTCTCCCCAACATCCATCATAGGGAACAGTGCAAGATTTTGAAAAACAAGATTTACTGGCCTTTTATTTGGAGATATTCCTATCATCTCTTTACCGCGTATTTTTATAGAGCCAGAACTTGGTTCTAAAAATCCTGCAATCATTCTCAGAAGTGTAGTCTTACCACACCCAGAAGGTCCAAGTATCGAAAAAAACTTACCCTCTTCTACATAAAAATTTATACCATCAACCGCTTTAAAATCACTAAAACTCTTTTTTAAATTCTCAATATCTAAACTATGATTCATCTTTACCCTTAAAAATGAGGGAGTATATCTCCCTCACTATAAATTATTTTGCCGATTTTATTTTGTCTAAAATCTTACCTTCAATTTTTTCTAACTTTGCTGGAACTGGTGGATACCATTTGATATTATCTATATCTTCTTTAGAAAAACTTCTTTGAAAATTAGCTTTTTTCTCAGCATCTAAAAGGGCAATTGCTCCATCTGACGCAGTACCGTAACCACTATCATTTGTAAAATATGCAGCATTTTCAGGTTTTAACATAAAATTAATCCATTTATATGCACCTTCAACATTTTTAGCTTTTGAAGGAATAGCAAATGTATCAATCCAACCTAATGCTCCACTTGTAGGTGCGACAAAATCTAAATCAGGATTTTCTTTATGCAGTTTCCAACCACCATTATCCCAACCCATAGCTACTGTAACTTCACCGCTTCTAAGCATACTTAAAAGTGCATCTCCATTAGCGTAATAATTTTTAGCTAAAGGTTTAGCTTTTATCAAATCTGCTGAAACAGAGTCCATAAGGTTTTTATACGCTTTAACATCACTATATTTTTCAAAAGGATTATCTCCTTTAGCAAATGCTACACCTATAAGAGTTGGACGCTTAAGTCTATAAGAGATTTTTCCTTTATATGCGGGATTTAATAAATCACTATAATCTTTTGCATCAGGAGCCAGTTTTTTATTTACAATCAATCCAGAAGTTCCATAGCAATGTGGAACACCAAATGAATCATTTCCTACTTTAGTATTTTTCTTAACTGCATCAAGCATAGAAGTGATAACTTGTGAAGAGTTGATTTTAGAGTAATCAAGTGCTTTATATATCTTATATTTTGCTTGAACTGAGCTTATTCTATCTTGACTCGGTTGAGCTAAATCAAAACCAGCACCACGAGTTGCACGAAGTTTTGAAATCATCTCTTCATTATTTGAATAAGTAAGCTCTACTTTTAACCCTGTTTGCTTTTCAAACTTTTCAACTAACGCTTTTGGAGCATAACCTTTCCATGTTAATATTTTTAAAGTATCTGCACCTAACAAACTGTTTGACAACAATGCAACTGCTGCAACCGAAACTATAGCCAATTTCTTCATATTTATCTCCTTAAAATTTTATTCGCCTTAATATTATATACAAAAAATTACAATTTTATTACAATCCTCTATCTAAAATCTCTTTTGCCTCATTTTTATGAAAATTATATTCCTCGTTGTTCCAATTAAATCTATTTTTAAAAATCAAACTAACAACTTCAATACAATCTTTTGTAGCTTTTATATCTACAAAACCTAAACCTAAACGTCTTACTAAAAAATCTAATGGTTTACATGTAAACTCATTATCCATACTATAGTAGGCTTCTGCTTTTAAATATGGGTAATTTTCATGAATTTTATCAGTTCCAAATTTTTCGATATACTTTAAAACTTCTACTACACAATCCCCATAAAACAATAAAAGATGTTCTTTTGTACCTTCTTCAACCTCAAACTTATCCAATTTCTTTTTAATATTAGATAGTTTTTCTACATTTCCTATTAGTTTGTAATCTTTTGTTTTACAACTACGTAAATTTTTCTTTGTCTTCTTTTCTATACAATCGACAACATCTTCTGCCATTTTTCTATAAGTAGTCCACTTTCCACCAACAATGCTTATAAGTCCTGATTTCGACTCACTTATAACATGTTCTCTAACTAACTCTTTTGTATTGTTTATATTCTCGTTTATAACAAGAGGTCTTAAACCTGACCAAAAAGATAAAACATCATCTCTACTGATATTTGCATCAAAATACTTTTTTATATGTCTTAATAGATACTCTATATCTTCTTCTTGTACACGTGGTCTTGTCTCTACTTTTGCACTCTCATCAGTAGTACCTACTAAGCACTTTCCTAAATATGGAAGCATAAATAAAACTCTTCCATCCTCTGTTTTAGGTATCATCAAACCTTCATCATTTGGAAGAAATTTTTTATCTATAACTATATGTATACCTGAGCTAACTTTTACAATATCTTTAACATTGTTTTGATCAATTTTTCTTACTTTATCATTAAAAGGACCTGTTGCATTTACGACTATATCACTATTTATTTCGTACTCTTCGTTAGTTATATTATCTCTTAGTTTAACACCTGTTATTTTGTTATTTTTATATAAAAATCCTATAACTTCTGTATGGTTTTTTACTTCACAACCCTCTTTACTAGCACTTTGAAGTAAAGATATAACCATTTTTGCATCATTAAAGGCACCATCAAAATATCTTACACCACCCTTTAGTCCCTCTTTTTTAACTGATGGATAAATCTTAATAATCTCATTTCTACTTACAATTTGACTTTTCCCAAGTCTTCTTTTACCTGAAATCAAATCATATAAAGCAAGCCCTACATACATGTAAGGAATTTCATACCATTTATAAAGAGGAGTAACTAGGGTAATAGGATATGCAAGATGAGAGGCATTTTTAAGAAGTCTATACCTCTCTTTTAAACCTTCTTTAACAAGATTATACTGAGCAATATCTAATTTTTTAACAGCTTTTTCTAGATATCTTACTCCCCCATGAACTAGTTTAGTACTTCGGCTACTAGTCCCCTCAGAAAAATCATTTTTTTCAACCAACAAAGTCTTTAAACCTCTTATTGAAGCATCAAGAGCAATACCAGCACCAGTAGCTCCACCACCTATAATAACCAAGTCAAAGTCTTGTTCAATTGTTTTCATTATGATTTAAATTTTCCTGCATTTTAATTTTATACTTTGCATTTTATCCTTTTCGTATAACAAATCTATAACTTTTGTCCCAAACTTAACTTTTATATTAATATTAAGATTTAAATTTTCCTAACTCATTATTTAATTTTTCTGTCATTGAATGTAAGTGTCCTGAAGCTGTAGAAACATTTTCAACACTCTCAACATTACTTACAGAAATATTATTTACTTCATCCACTTCAGTTACTATAGACTGTACTTTTTTAGATGTATCTGCAAAATCATCAACTGTTTTGCTAGCGTCTCCGATAGTTTGTTTAATAACGCTTGATATATCAATCATCTGTTTTTGTAATTGAACTGATACATCTGCTAAAGCATGAACATCTTTTGCATTTTCAGAAATTTCACTATTTGCTTCTGTGATTGATTGAACTACTATATTTATCGTTGCATCTATCTCTACTAGGGATTTTTGAGTACGCTCAGCTAACTTTCTTACTTCATCTGCAACAACAGCAAAACCACGTCCATGTTCACCTGCACGCGCTGCTTCAATTGCAGCATTTAAAGCAAGTAAATTTGTCTGATCAGCAATATCTTTAATAATATTAAGTACATCTTTTACTTCATTGGCATTTTGACTTACTTGATTTAATTTTTCTGCTAAATCTTGCTCTTTTTGAGAAGTTGCTTGCATAGTACTTTCTAACTCTTCTACTTTTGATTTTACATTATTTACACTACCAAAAGTTTTTTCAAGCTCAACTTGAGAGGATTTTGCTTTTTCAACAGACTCATCAAGATAATTACTTAAACTCATACCTTTTTCTCTTGTATTAGCCACTATTGCAGATTCTTGTTCTACATTTTTGCCAACTTCTGCTGCAGTTTGTGAAAGTTCTTCTGATATAGCTGAATTTTCTGAACTTATCTCTTTTGAAGTTTTTACAATATCATGTAGTTTTTCTACAAAAAGATTTATATTTTGTGAGACTTCTCCAAATTCATCATTAGACTTTACTTCTAGACGTTGACGTAAATCTCCTTCACTTCCTGCCATCTCTTTTACCAGTTCATTTAAGTTATCTAATGGTCGCATTAAAATTCTTGTTCCAAAAATAACTATAATTAAAGTGATACCTAAAATTATAAATCCAAGTACTACTAGTCCTATTGCTTGTTCATTCAAAAATGCATATGCCGCTTTTTTAGTAAATGTAATTCCAGGAGTCCATCCACTCTCTTTTGAAACATAATAAGCAAAAATCTTTGGGTCATTATTAAATTCATACTCAACAATTGCATCTTTTGAGATTTTTAGTGCATTTGACATTGTAGGTGCCACTTTTTTTAACTCTTTCCCTAAGACTTCTTTACTTGGATGTGCTATAAGAATATTTTGACTATCTAAAAGAATAGCATAGCCGCCTTCAAACTTTATTGTTGAAATCTGATTTACCAAATCATCTAATGCTACATCTATTCCAAAAACACCAATAATCTCTGATTCATTTTTTATAGGAGCCATTATAGTAACAATAAATTTTTTTGTAGTTGCATCTAGATAAGCATCCGTTATAGATACTTTTCCTTCTTTTATAGCTTTTTTGTACCATGGCCTAGTTCTTGGATCATAAGATTCAGGAAGTTTTGAATTAGAACCAAGTACCATTTTACCATCAGCAAAGCCTATATAAGCATCCATTGCCCCCAATTTTTGCGCATGGTGTTTAAGTTGAGGAACTAATTCGCCCTCCCAGGAATCGTTAGCAAACCTAAATACATAAGCACTGTCTTTAACAATACTTTTTTTGTCTTTTATCCATAAATCTATATATGTGGTTAAGCTTTTTGCTTTTGCCTTTAAGGACGACTCAACTTGTTCAACACTACTCTTTTTTGTATTTATATAACTAAATACTCCAAATACTCCTAAGCCT
>CBDLTN010000117.1:0-8003 GCA_965306065.1 uncultured Sulfurospirillum sp.
CTGAGTATCCACCACCAAGAGTTGATGCTTTAATGTCAAAGTTTGAAACTTGTCTAGTTACTACTAGTGGTTGACGAACTTTCATTTTGATAGTCTCATGACCACCTAACCATCCATCTAAATCAAGACCATTAACAGTGATGTTACCAGAACCTGGTGCTACCCATACTTTAGCGATTGCACTTTTTCTTTTACCGGTTGCATATACTTTTGCCATTATTTATCTCCTGCTACTTGTGCAGTATGAGGATGCTCACTACCTGCATAAACTTTAAGTTTTTTGATCATATCTTTTGCAAGATTTGTTTTAGGAAGCATACCACGAACAGCTAATCTATAAAGCTTAGCTGGGTTGTTTTCTAAAAGATCTGCAAGTTTATCACTTCTAACACCACCAAAATATCCAGTGTGTCTAAAATACTCTTTTGTGTCTAGTTTGTTTCCACTGAACTCTACTTTCTCTGCATTAATTACGACAACAAAGTCACCACAATCAACATTTGGAGTAAAGCAAGGCTTGTGTTTACCTCTAAGAAGTGTAGCAACTTCTGTAAGAACTCTACCGAATCGCTTACCAGCAACATCAACAACGATCCAGTCGCGTTGTACTTCGTTAGATTTCATTGATTTAGTCAATTTCATTCTAATTACCTTCATTTTTATTTGAACGAGAAGTATAGGTAAATTAACCTTAAATAAAGTTGAATTTTAGCTTTTTATAAGTTTATAAATTTATGATGTTATCTGTTTGCTTTACTTCACAAAAAATACTTCCTAAGGCACTTATAAAAGAAAGTTGTACTTCATTAGCATCAATAGTTCTATCTTTAAACTCTAAATTTTTTGTAGCGCAAGCATCATTTGCCAATACAATGTTATAACCTAGATCAAAACCTGCTCTAACTGTTGTATCTATGCACATATGAGTCATAGCACCACAAATGATTAAATCATGTATGTTTTCTTTGTCTAATTCTTCTTTTAGGATTGTTTCACGAAAACTATTTGGATAATGCTTTTTTACTATTGTGTCTTCTTGGACATCTAGTTTGTAATGCAACTCAACTCCATCTGTTTCTGGCACAAAAAATGTCGCTTCTTTTGCTAAGGCAAAATGTTGCACAAAATATATCTTGTAATTTTGTTCTCTAGCATACTTTATAAGCTTGTTGCTTTGTTTTAAAACTTCGTTTACACCTTCTAACTCCATACTTCCACCTTCAAAATAATCATTTTGTAAGTCTATAACTATGAGTGCCTTTTTTATCATTTTATTTCCTTGTATTTAGTATTTTAAACTAGATACATTGTAATTAAAAAAGAAATATATATATTGTAAAAAATTGATGTTTTATTTAATTAGGCTTTGTTGGTACTCTTTAGGAGAGATAGAAAAAAATTGTTTAAAATACTTATAGAGATGGCTTTGGTCATTAAATCCAGAACTAAGCGCCACTTCTGAGATACTCATATCTGTTGATAATAGCTCTTTTGCTAAATGGATTTTTTTATTTAAGATGTATTGATAAGGTGTTAAGTTCAACTCTTTTTTAAAGATTCTTATCAAATGAAAAGGCGTGATTAAAAACTCTTGTGCAATTTTTTCTAAACTAAAATTTGAATCTAAATTTTTATCAATAAACTCTTTAATATCACATGGCAAGATGTTTCTAGGTTCAATCACCGATACACTACTGCTTTTTAGTATTAGTTTTGAAACAAACTCTACAACCTGTTCTTCTTTGTCTATACAAAAATCATTTGAAAATAGATTCTTGCACAGCACTAAAAACTGCTTATTGATTTTTACATCATTTAAAATATTTTTAGGAAATGAGATATATTCATTGACTGAACATAAGCCAATTTGAAATTTTTCTATCCATGTTCTATCTAAATACAAAGCATAAAGCCCATCACAATTTTTATCTATTATTGATGCACGATGTATTTGATAAGGATTTAAAACAGCTATACTTTTTTCTTTTAAGATAGGTTCAGTATCTTTCAAATACAGTTGTAAATTTCCTTTTTCTAGTGCAATGATAGTTAGTTTATCATGAACATGACTTTTGGAGCACCCATTTATACTTTTGTTAAATGTTAATTCTAAAAAAGGTAATTTAGTACTTTTAAATGTTTTATTTATCTGTACTCCTTTATGCTTTTAAACTAAATTAAGTTTTATCTCTTCATCTCTTAGATAAACAAGATAAGCAGATACTTTCTTACTAGAAATCTTACTCAATGCTTGTTTATAAAGTTCTATTTGAGACAAGTGCGAATCGCTTACATGTTTTGAGCTTTTATAATCCACAACTATCACCTCATCATCTTTCTCTATAAGTAAATCTATCTGTTTTCTTTCACCATTAAACACTAAAGGCTGCTCTTTATAGAATTTACCATCCTTAACTAAGGCCATAAACTTTTCATCATTTAAAAGCATCTCAATTCTGTTATAAATACTAGCTAGATTTTTTTCACTTAGTACAACAGAATATCTATTACATGTAGATATAAAAGCCTGTTTTAAAGAGCTTAGAGTAAACTCGCTCATCATTTCAAGACAAAAATGCATAGCAAGTCCATACGAGATAGCAAAATGGTCAGACTCACTTGTCTCGTCTTTTTTGGTGCTCTCTTGTGTTCCATGAGCTTGCAAAGTCTGATTCATTACATGTAAAGATTTTTCTTTACATGTAAAGGTTTGTTTTACTTCAACAGATCCTTGTTTTTTTGCTTCGAGTGCTAAGTGTTCATAAGCACTACCTTTGTTTTTTGCACATACTATCAAAGAACTCTCTGCCCTTGTAAAAGCAACATAATGCATATTTAAGACATCTTCTTTCGCTAAAACTTCCTCTTTTGCTTTAGCAAGTGCATACTTCTCATCCAAAAACTCTCTTTGGCTCACTCTTTGAAAGATACCCACCAAATCTATATCATCATACTCATAAAGAAGAGTTCCACTCCCTCCTCGTTTGTTTCCAAGTCTATCTGCCACTATAACGTGCTCAAACTCTAAACCTTTTGATTTATGGATAGTCAGTATCTTTATACCATCATTATCTTCACTCTTTGCATCTTCACTAAAATTATCACACTCAAACAAAAATGACTCTATATCGTCATAACGACTGCTAAGTTCAACTAACTTGATAATGTCCATATCGTTATCAAATATCTCATATCTTTTAACTATCGCTACAATGATCTGCATAGGAGTTTTACTTGAATTCAACCAACTCATATCAAGCGGTTCTCTCCAATCAAATCCAATAGTTACTAAAAAATTCTGTTTATATATCTCATCTTTAAAGTACGCATACTTCATCAAATCCAGTATTGCTCCTACAATGGGAACACTGATAAGTTTTATAGTTGCTTCTGTTTGAACGTTTATATCTTTTATGTTTTCTAACAACTTATCTTTGAGTACTTTTGCATCTTTGTTTTGATGAGTCAGAATTGCTATATCTTTGGGATTAACTCCCTCTTCTAATAAAAACTTTACTTTTTCTAAAACAGCCTCTTCTATTTCATCATTAAAACAAACCTCTATATAACCCTCTTTTTCACTCTTTACTAACTGTCTTTCATAACCTTTTATCGTATCTTCAAACGTATCATTAACATACTCAACTACCATTTTACTGCTTCTGTAATTTGTATCAAGTACATCCCTTTTTACACCAAACTCTTCTCGAGCGTGTTTGAAAAGCTCTTTTGCCCCACCACGAAAACGATAAATAGACTGTTTGATGTCTCCCACAAAAAATAGAGATTTAAATTCTGATGAACCAATTCCAGCAACTACCTCACCCATAAGTGGTGCTAAAATCTTATACTGCATTATATTTGTATCTTGAAACTCATCAATGAGGATATGTTCTATCTTACCATCAAGCCTAAAGTATAAAAAGTCTTTTGAAATCTCATCTTCTAAAAGAGTATACAAAGCATTTGTAACATCTGCAAAACTCAAAGTCGAAAGCTCTTTATTGGCTGAACGAATCGCATACTTATAGATATAAAAAAGCTCGCTAAGTTCACCTAAGAGGTACTTCTCTCTCTCATTTAAAAAGTTAGCCAAAACTTCTTTTAAGCTCTCAAACAGTTCACTTATAGCAGGTGTTACATGTTTTTTATACTGCCAGTACTCCAAATCATCTTTTGATAAATACTTCTTTTTCATCACTTCAGTTATATTAGTTGCATCAAAAGTTTTTAAAACACCCTCTTTTGCACCCTCTTTAGAAAATAACTCTTTTAGCTCTTCAAGGATACAAAGAACTTGTTTTGGATTTACATGTAGAGCCTTTTGCACTTTTTTAGGGTCAAACTCACTCTCTTTGTCATAAAACTCATCCAAAAGATCAAATATATCTGCAAGCTTTTTACTCTCATGAATACTAAACTTCAAAAGTGTATCGTACTTTTTTTCTTGTATGCATAGTCTCAAAAATCTCTCTAAAACTTCTATATGTAAAGAGTCAGTCTCTATCTTAAAATCTGGCATAAACCCAGCATTAAGCGCAAACTTACGAAGAATCTTAGCAAAAAATGAGTCAATAGTAGAGATAAGCAAATCTTCACTCAAAAACTTCTCTAACACTTCACCTTTTTTATCTATTAATTCTTTACATGTAAGCCCAACTTGCTGACTTATAGCTTCAAGTTCACTTCTGTTTTCTAAATCTTTCAATACTTCACAAATACGGCTCTTCATTTCTGCGGCTGCTTTGTTTGTAAACGTAAGAGTTAATATCTTCGCCGGATTCGCCCCAAGATACAACAAAGATATATAACGAACACTAAGCGCATAAGTCTTTCCACTCCCTGCACTTGCTTCTAGGGCTAAGTATGGTTCAAAATTACTCATCACACTTCCCTCCCACACAACTTCACAAAAGCACAATATGTACAAGGTGTTTTTGATTCACATTTTTCAAAATCTACTATTGGTTTTTCTAGCTCTACTAGAATCTCATTAAGTTTTTCTAACTTCTCTTCAAACAGACTCTCTTCAACTAGTTCTGCATTTTTAAGATCATAATAACTAAGACTCTCTACCTCTTTGTCACCATTTGCTAAAAGATAATAGAATTCAAGTTGAAATGTACTCTCTTTGTCCAAAGTTTTTATAGTGCTTTTTGGTATCTTTCCACTCTTATAATCTATAACACTAAGCCTGTTGTCTTTTATATCTATCCTATCTATCTGCCCTTCAAGTTTAAAACCATTGTAATCTACATGTAAAGACTTTTCAAGCGCATAAACTCTGTAACCTTCGTTATACCTTTTTGCTTCAAGTGTGGCAAACTCTTTTAAATACTCCAACCAGGTATCTGCATGAAACTGCCAGATTAATCCCTCTTTTTCATTTAACAAAAATCTCCTTAGCTCTATCATCAACAGATTTTCATCTACCACTCTCATATTTTGTAAAACATGATGAAGGGCTTTATGAAGAAGATTTCCAATATCAGCTTCATTTATCTCACTATTTGGTACATTTGCCTCTTTGGATTTGAGTATATATTTATAATAAAATTGTCGTTTACATGTAAGGATAGTTTTTAGTTTACTAGCACTCAAAGTTCCCTCTCTTACAGCATAACTTCCTTCTACTATCTCAGGATTATATCTAGGCGGTAATGTATTACATGTAAAGAGTGGCTTGAAGTATGAGACTTCATCACAATTTGCTTTTGTAGACAAACCTAGTTCATCTAAAAAACGAGAACCCATACTCTGGTCATTTTTAGTGTAACTTATAGCTACTTTTTTAGCACCCCTTATAAGAGAGTAGTAAAAATAACGTTGTAAGTTCTCTCTATCACTTCTATTTGGTAGTTTTGCATGTGTTCTTATGGTTGAGCTTAAAAACATATCTTTTTGACTTCTTTTTGGTACAAACTCATCAGAAAAATCAACTATAATAACTCCCTCATAACTCATACCACGACTCTCTAAAGCTCCCATAACAGTTATCTTTCCACCCATAACATCATCTTTGCTTCTGCTTGCTAAACGATTCAAAAAGAGTTTTATAGCTTTTTGAAGCTCTAATTTTCCTAGATTTTTAAGAAGATTTTGGAATTTAAAAAGCTCTTCTTCATATATCTCATCTTTTTTCTCTTCATCACAAAAAACTCTTAAAAGCATTATGGTTTCATCATGATTTAGTTTTTTTCTCCACTGCTTTTGAAACTCAGCTATAGTACTTTGTTCTATCTTTAGTCTATTGACTCTGTATTTGTGTTCTTCTTCTTTTACTCTTATAAGTTTGTCAATAGCATCAAGTTTTTTAAACAGTTCATTTTGTCTAAAGCTCTCTCCCATTGCAAAGTTCAGGTTTTTAAAGCTATCAAAGACTTTTAGGGTTGAAGCGAAACTCTCATCGGGAACTATGACTGCAATATCTTCTGGTTTGATACCAGATTGAATAAACTCTTCTATCTTTTCATAAACAAAAGAGCTTTGAAGTGAACGAGCACTAAAACTTCTCACATCACAATCAATCTCTTTTTTATTTAGTTTATGTATGTTTTCTATAGTCTTTGTACCAAGGTTGATAACATAAGAATTATCTACTTGTAAAGCTATACCAATCTGGTCAAACACTTCTATCATCTTAGAGTTATATTTTGTTACATGTAAAGAGATTTTAAACTCAGTAATCTTTGCAACTTCTAAAAAGAGATTCAATTCAAACTTATTTAAAAACCCCTCAAGATGAAATAAAAATCCATCATTTGATTTTAAAAACTCTTGATTGATTTCATATACTTCAGGTAGAGTGATTTTGTCATATAAGTTTTTTTTGTTTAGTAGAGTTTTGTAGTTAAAAAGTAACTCTTTTAAAATGCTAAGATGCTCTTCAAACTGAGCATAAGTATCTGCAAGCTCCAACTCTTCAATGAGTACTTTTTCTAAAGCCAACTCTTCAAAAAAACGAAAAAGATAAGCAGAATTTTTGATAAACGACATAAATTCTCTATCAATCTTAAGCTCACTAAAGTTCTTAAACTCTGAAGCTTCTTGCATGATAAGTACACGACTGTCCTCATCTGCCATGCTTTTGTTGGGAACCATTATAACTTTTGATTCAAACTCAGCGATACCCATAGCTTTTGGCACTATTGCATCTGAATCCAAGTAATGAGAGTAAAACTCTCTAACACATCTTGAGGTTGAAAATATCTCTGTCATCTATCTCTCTTAATTTTAAGTTTCACATTATACCAAGCATATCACTATTTTTAGTCTGTTTTGTAAAATATTTCACATTGAAATGTTTACATGTAAAGAAAATATCCTATCAAAACTTTTCTTTACAGTAGGTTGAAAAAAAGTGAGGAACAGAAGGTTTTTGGTCATCATCATAAGCTAAAAAACTTTTTTCAACAAGTCCAGCGCGAACAAAACCATCTAGTTCATATTTGTCTAAGGGTAACGGAATATCGTCTTCTTGTTCACCACTGTTTCTACTGCGACATGAAACTAGTATATGTCCATCTTGAGTTATAAGGCTAACCATAGCTTTTAGAGCTTTTATTCTGTATTTTGAAGGAAGTACTTGAATAGTATTACACTCATAAACAAGATCAAAATTTTCAAACCACTCTTTTGGATAATCAAATAAATCAGCAACTAAATAGTTCACTTTTGTATCAGGATAGCGGTTTTTACATAGCTCTATAGCACTTGGAGCGATATCAAAGGCTGTTACATCATAACCAGCTTGTGCTATAGCCATAGCATCATCACCAACACCACATCCAACGACTATTGCACTTTTTTTTGATTTTAGTGGATTTTGTTGTAACCAATCAACTAAATAGGGATTAGGTTCAAGATCTGCCCAAAAAACTGCTCTATAATCACCTTCGGCATCACTATATATACTATCAAACCATCCTGTCGGATCATCACGGTTTTGGAAATCACGAACCATTTGCTGATACTTTATAGGATCAAACTCTTTCATATCTTCC
>CBDLTN010000118.1:0-8002 GCA_965306065.1 uncultured Sulfurospirillum sp.
CTGATTGTACTCCTGTTGTTTTTACAGATAAGGTTAAAGGTGCAGTTGGCGTAGCACATGCAGGAAGAGTTGGCTCATATAAAGCAATAGTCAAAAAAACTATAGATAAAATGGTTAAAGAGTTTACATGTAAAGAGGAAGACATACATGTAGTCTTAGGTCCATCTATTAAAAAGTGCTGCTATGAAGTAGGTCCTGAAGTGATAGAAGGATTTGAAGAGTTTACATGTAAAGAAGATGGTAAGATATATCTAGACTTGATAGCTCTAAATACAAAAGAGTTAAAAAACGTAGAAGTTTCACCTATATGTACATGTTGTGATAAGAACTATTTTTCGTTTCGCAGAGATGCAACAAAAGAGAGATTTTGTGGAGTTGTTTATGTATGAGAGTGAATTAAAGGGTGATTTTAATGAACGAGATATCAAGATAATGCAAAAAGCAAAAGCATATGGGATAGAATCTTTAAGTAACGAACGACTCGCAAAAGAGCTTTTTGGACTTACTTTTAAACAGGACTTGAGCAAGGATAAGATAAAAGGGCTACTTAAATTTTATCGTGCTTGTGATAAAAGTGTAGAAATAGCCCAGATGAGTTTTTAACCTCTAATTAAAATACCTAAATACTTTAAAGACCAAATAATAAGCCCTAAAGCTAATAAAACTGCACTAATAACAATCCAAAATAGATAATCAAAATCTCCATTTATACTAAGACCAGCAAAGATACGAATCACTACTATAATCTGAATTATCCAAAACATTGCAATTGTTAATTTATCTGCTGTTGGAGTACGACCTGAGTGTCCTAAGACTACGCGAGTTCCAAAACCTATAAGTATAGTTGAAAAGTAACCAACAGCTAAAGTATGTAGAGCAGACTTTTCAAAAGCAAAACCTAAATTAAGTAGATTGGAGCTTGATTCCAAAAATGAGATAAAAAATCCAATAGGCATCCAAAAAAGAGAAAGATAAAGTACCCACATAATGGCAGTAACTTTAAAAACTGGTAGTTTCCATTTTAAAAGCTCATAAGTGAAAAATACAAATAGTAAAAAATCTGTAACAAAAGAGAAAATATTGTTTTCTAAACTAATGGCAACAACTTTGAGCCCAAGTAATACAAAAGCAATTTCAAGAACGTATTTTGACTTGTTTATAAGATAACCTTGAACTTTTATACTTGAGAAAAAAGGTATCATCCTTTGTGAAATAGTAAAAATAAGAGCAAATAAAAATAGATAAAATCCCATTTGTATACTAAAAACTTCAAGCCAAGCAAATCCAAATGTAGATATAAAAAATAGTATATTTGAGATAATCCCAAATCCATAAGATATTAATATCCATTTTGGGTCGCGTTTATTCTCTACTATGCTTTTTTGATATATTTTAAAAAGTGTTCTAAAACTTGTAATAGATGCAACTATTAGTATGATAATCGCTAGTTGATTTACTTCTTTTCCTAAAAAAAGTGAAATCATATAAGTAAGACCACCAAGTGTAAAGAGAAAAAATCTATTCATATATACTTTGCTAGTTATCTCTGCTTGTGTTAAAAAGCGAGGGAATACTACAAATAAAAACCCTAAGAAGAATTGAATAAATACAATGTGCATTAAAGGATATGAGTGAAACCCAGAAACACTACTATCTATTGTAATGATATTTGTGTAGTGTGCTACTAAGATAAGCAAAAAAGCTATAAAAAAAAGAATGCCTGCTGTAAAAAAAGGCTGATGAGGTTGGGATGCAAATTTGTTGTACATGTAAAGTCCTAGAATTCAGATAAATATTATCCGAATTCTAGTATATTTTAATTTTATTTGTCTTGATTACTATCAAAAGTAATCAAAGTTTATAATTATTGACAAGTTCCACAACAACTAGTAGTTGCAGCTAATGCACCTTCATAGTTAGGCTCTTCAGTAATTTCATTACATATATCTTTATATGCTATTTTACCACTTGCATTGATAACAAAGATAGCTCTAGCAGTAACACCAGCCAAAGGACCATCAGCGATAAGTACACCATAAGCATTTGCAAAATCTTTGTTTCTAAAGTCACTTCCAACTTCTAAGTTTTCGATTCCTTCAGTTGTACAAAATCTTCCCATTGCAAATGGAAGATCCATTGATACTACAGTAACACTTGCATTTTCAGCTTTTGCAGCTTCTGTGTTAAATCTTCTAGTCTCAGCAGCACATACAGGAGTATCTAGTGAAGGAACAACAACAACAACTTGTGCTTTACCTTGCTCGCCACCAACTTGAATCTCGCTCAAGTCTTTTGCTACTACTTTAACTATAGGAGCTAAATCTCCAACATTTACTTCATTGCCTGCTAAGTTTACCACATTACCTTTTAGGTGAGTTGTTGCCATATTTTATATCCTTGAATAAATTTGTTACGAAATTATATCTTAATAGGATAAAAAATATCTTAATTAAAATGTTTAAAAGGTATCTTTACATGTAAGGAGTTTTCCTTACATGTAAACTCTAATAATCTCTTGCAACCATATAGTTTGGATCGTCTTCTTCATAAGTACAATATGGACCAGCAACTTTAAGTGCTTTAATACAGTCATCACTTAGGTGGCGAAGTTTTAAACTTTTTCCACTGGTGTTGTATTTTTTAGTAATAGCATCTATAGCTTCAACACCTGAGCTATCCATAACTCTAGCATCTTTAAAATCTATTACTATTGTTTTGCTTTTTTCGTCTGCACTAAAGATTTCATTAAAAGAGGTAACAGAACCAAAGAAAAGAGGGCCGTCTAATTCGTATACTTTTGTACCATCTTCTTCTACATGTACACTTGCATAAATCTTCGCATGTTTCCAAGCAAAAACTAAAGCAGAGATAATAACACCAGTGATAACAGCAACTGCTAAGTCAACATAAACTGTTATGATTGTAACTGTAAGCATTACAAATGCATCGCTTTTTGGCATAAATTTTAGATGTTTTATACTTGCCCACTCAAATGTAGAAATACTTACCATAAACATGATACCAACAAGCGCTGCAACAGGAAGCATAGATATAAAATCAGACAGACTAACAACAAAAAGTATAAGCAAAGATGCCCCAACTACACCTGAGAGACGTCCTAAACCACCTGAAGTAAAGTTGATGATTGATTGACCTATCATCGCACATCCAGCCATTGCGCCAAAAGAACCACAAGTCATATTTCCGATACCTTGAGCAACACACTCTTTGTTACCACTTCCACGATTTCCACTCATTTCATCAAGGACTGAAAGAGTTAAAAGTGACTCGATAAGCCCAACTAAAGCAATGATAACAGAGTAAGGAAGTATTATTTTAAGTGTTTCAAGAGTAAATGGAACATTTGGCATATAAAGTGACGGCAAAGAACCACTAATATCAGCCAAATCGCCAACTCTTTTTGTATCTAAATCTAAAAAGATAGTTATAACTGAAACCAATATAATAGAGATTAAAGATGCAGGTAAGGCTTTAGTTGTGCGAGGAGCAAAATGCATAGTAAGCATCGTAAAAGCTACAAGTGCATACATAATCCAGTTCTCACCTGCAAAGAGTGGAAACTGTGCCATTGCAATAACAATAGCTAAACCATTTACGAAACCATACATAGCAGGTTGAGGAACAAGTCTTATAAATTTACCTAGTTTAAATACTCCCACAAGTATTTGAATGATACCAGCAAGAACAGTAGCTACAAGCATGTATTCATATCCGTGTTCTATAACTAGTGAAACCAAAACAACAGCAATAGCTCCAGTTGCTCCACTAATCATGCCAGGACGACCACCAATAAGAGCAGTTATAAGACCAAGTATAAAAGCAGTATGAAGACCAACAAGTGGACTAAGCCCAGCTATGATTGAAAATGCAATAGCTTCAGGAACAAGAGCAATAGCCACAACGCTTCCTGATAAAACATCATTTTTTATATTAGATGTAGAGTAATTTTTTAAATTAAACAAAATGAATTCCTTTTTTTGAAGGGGCGGATTGTATCTAAAATTTGTTTTATATTTAATTAATGTTTATATTTACTTACTTGATAGGTGTATATAGTAGGATGGTTTTTAAAGCTATCCATTGGAAGTCCTGCTTTATTTAAAAGATGTCCAAAAAAGCTTTCGAACTCTGGTAACTCTTCCCATACTTGTGGTAAAAATGTTGCTTGATTAGAATTGAGTTGTAAAATTACACCATCAACATTTGGTTTGATTTTATTTTTTAAATCTTGTGTATCTTTGTACTCTAAGAGTTTTGGTTGAGTTAAAACAGATACTTCTATATCTGTTATATCTAACTCATCACGAGTAAGTTTAGAAAACCTAGGATCTCTAAAAGCAGCATTTTTTGCATTAGAAATAATGTCTTCTATAAGTGGTCTATTAGCTTGAAGTGAACCAATACAACCTCTTAGTTTTCCATTTTGGGTTAATGTTACAAATGATGCTCCATCATTTTTAAGTAGTGGATAATCTTTTGTAAACTTATCAAAATCTATTGTGTTGGTATAATTAAATTCATCTTGAATAGATACTTTTGCAATATTTAGTAATGTTTTAGATATGCTCATCAGGTTTTCCTATATGATAACCTTGTGCAAAGTCTACACCTAGTATTTTGACTTGGTTTAGAACTTCTTCTGAGTGTACGTATTCTGCTACAGTTTTTATATTTAACTCTTTTGCAAAGTTTACTATAGTTTTTGTGATAATTCTCATATCATCATTTTGGTCTATATTTTTTATAAGGCTACCATCTATTTTTATAAGGTCAATATGAAGTTCAACGAGTCTTTCAAAGTTTGAGTACCCAGAACCAAAGTCATCTATAGCTATTTTTGCTCCATAAGATTTGACTTGTTCTATAAAGTTCATAACTTCTTTATAATTCTCTATACCTTCACTCTCTAAAAGCTCAAAAATTATCCAAGGACCCATTCCGCTTTTTTCTAAAAGGTTTAAAATGAATTTTGTAGTTGTTTTGTTCGTAATATCTAAAAAAGAGAGGTTTACAGAAAACTCACATGGTGAAACACTAAAAGCATCTATACTTTTTTCAATAAGTGAACAAGATAATTTTGGATAAGCTTTTGAACGCTTTGCAATATCTAAAAATTCATGAGGAGCTAAGACTTTCCCTTGTTCATCTTTTATTCTCATTAGTGATTCATATTTTTCTATTTTATTTGTTTTTATATTCATAATTGGTTGAAAATATGGAATAACCAAATCCTCTTCTAGGGCATGTTTTATAATTTTAGATGTTTGTATATTTTTTGTATATTCTTCTTCTTTGTTACTCATCTTGTCATATAAGGCAAATGATTTTTTTGATAGTTTTGCATCCTTATATGCAATCTGCGATAGTTTTAATTGATTGGCTTTTCCTTGTGAAGCTCCAATCGTCATAGAAATATCAATTTCAGCACCGTCGCATAAGAATTTCTGAGCTTGAATTTTTTTAGAAATATTTTTTAAATACTCTAAAAGAGCTGTTTCTTTAATAGTCTCAAAACAGACCATTGTATATAAATCTGCTTCTAGTTTATATAGTTTAGTTTGTGCTGTTAATAGATTGTCTTCTAACCATCTTGCTACATGTATTAGTATTTTATCACCAAAAATATTTCCATAGAGGTTATTTAAAGAGTCAAAAGAATCTATATTAAATATGATATTTGTAGTTTCTGATTTTGACTGTATTGTACTTTTATCTGTAAAAAGTTTAAGTCTATTTGGCAATTTTGTTAATGAGTCCTGGTAAAGGCTGTTTTTAATATTTGATTTACTTAAAGTAAGTTCGGTAACATCTGTAGCTAAAAAAAGAATTTCATCAAGGAGTTCTTTTTCATTGAAAATAGGTATAAAAGAACAATTAAGATATATCTCTTCACCATCACACGTTGTGAAAATTCTAGTTCCTTCCCATGATTGTTTATATTTGATAGTTTCAAATATTTCATTTGGATTTGACTTTATAAAAGTATTAAATTTTGTGTCTTTTAGTTTTAGTTTTGTTGTGTGCATTATCTGGCAAAACTGTCTGTTTGCATATGTGATATTATTATCTGAACTAATTTTTGCATATATACCACTGTTTTCAAAAGCATCTAAGTAAGTTTTTGCTGTAATATTTTTATTCGATGGTCTTGGCATTTTTTTATTTTTTTGTGCCATTAAAATTTCAATTGAAATAATTATAAACAAAATAACACTTATTAAAAATGATAAAAATGTCAATTTTAGAAAAATAGTAACAACTAAAGTTAGTGAAAGCAATAAATTGATTATTTTTATTGCTGATAAATTGTTATTTTCCAAAAAAAACCTTTATTTATGAGTAATAGTAACAACTTTATCAAAATAGATTTAAAAAATTGATTAATTATAAGAAAAGTACAAAATATAATTTAGGTAATTAATATATAAATAGTAGTTTTAGTATGTTATTTTACTTCAATATTTAATTCAAAGCATATTTTAAACTGTTTTTATATATAATCACGTCCTAAATCTCACACACACCAATCCTTTTAGGTTGCACGATTTCGTGTTGATGGGTGTGGAGGCTAAACCAAAAGGGGTAAAACCCAAATCAAATTAAAGGAGACTTCATGGTAACTATGAAGGATTTACTAGAGTGCGGTGTGCACTTTGGACACCAAACAAGAAGATGGAATCCAAAAATGAAAAAATACATTTTTGGTGAGAGAAAGAATATCTATATTATAGATCTACAAAAGACTTTAAGATATTTTAGACATACTTACAATATTGTTAGAGATGCAGCTGCTGAAGGTAAAACAGTACTTTTCGTAGGTACAAAAAAACAAGCTAGTCACTCAATTAAAGAAGCGGCACTTGCTTGTGGAATGCCTTATGTTAACCATAGATGGTTAGGTGGTATGTTAACAAACTATAATACAATCAAACTTTCAATCAGAAAACTTGACATCATTGAAAAAATGGAAGAAGATGGACAGATTGAATTACTTACAAAAAAAGAAGCTCTTATGCTTCGTAGAAAAAAAGCTAAATTATTAGATTATCTTGGTGGAATTAGAGACATGAAGGGTACTCCTGATATGTTATTCGTAATAGATACAGTAAAAGAGCATATTGCAGTTAATGAAGCAAGAAGATTAGGAATTCCTGTTGTTGCTCCACTAGATACAAACTGTGATCCAGATGTTGTTGATTATCCAATTCCTGGAAATGATGATGCTATTCGTTCTATTCAACTGTTTTGTAGAGAGATGAGAGAAGCTATCAACGAAGGTAAAGAGATTAAAGCACAAGATGAAGCAGAGCCAGAAGTAGAAGTACCTGCAGAAATAACTGAAGATGATAAAGCTGAAATCGTTGAAGAAGCTGTAGCTGAAGGCGAAAAAGAAGAAACTACAGAGGAAGCGTAATTATGGCTGAAATTACTGCAAAACTAGTAAAAGAGTTAAGAGAGTCAACTGGTGCTGGTATGATGGATTGTAAAAAAGCTTTAGTTGAAACTGAAGGTGACATCGAAAAAGCAACAGAGATTTTAAAAGAGAAAGGTCTTGGAAAAGCTGAAAAGAAAGCTGATAGAATTGCAGCAGAAGGTTTAGCTGGACTTAAAATCGAAGGAAACAAAGGTGCTGTTATTGAGATAAACTCAGAGACAGACTTTGTTGCTAAAAACGATGCATTTAAAGAACTTGTATCTAAAACTGTAGAGTATGTATATGATAACAATCCAAGCGATGTAGCTGCTGTAACAAGTGGTGAGTTTGGTACATATTTTTCAGACTCAGTTTCTAAAATTGGTGAGAAAATTGAATTAAGAAGATTCTCAATAATTGAAGCTGCACAAGATGAAGCTATCAATGGATATATTCACTCAAATAACCGTATATCAGTTATTGTAAAAGCAAAATGTGACAGTGCAAAAACTGCTGAGGCAATGGGACCATTTTTGAAAAATATCGCTATGCATGCAAGTGCTATGA
>CBDLTN010000119.1:0-7986 GCA_965306065.1 uncultured Sulfurospirillum sp.
CCTTTAAATACTGCTATTGCCTCTCTTTTAAGAAATTAAATAACATCTCACTAAAACCAAACTTACCAGTTAAAGATTCACTCATAGCATTGTTATACATTGAGTTATATATCTTGTCACCAGCATCTTTTTCAAAAAGTTTATTGTCGTTTTTTAGTGAAATGTCTAAAACCTTTTTTATAAAAAAAGCTTCAAACTTATCTGTTTGCTCTTTTAATCTAGTATCTGTACTATTTTCTGCTTTTATTGTTTGTGGACTATATGTTGTATGCATAAGTGCCATTGTATTATCTATCATTAGATTACCTCCAATTGAGCTCTAATTGCACCTGCTCGTTTTATGTTCTCTAAAATTGATATTATGTCTTTTGGTTTTGCACCAAGCTTATGTAATGCTCTTGTCAGATTTGCTACTGTTATTTTATCTTCTTCCATGTTTAGAAGATTTTCATTTGCTCCAATATGAAGACCGTTTTTCATATTGATACCATCTTCTATTTTATCTTCTAAGATTTCTTTTTGAGGAGAAATTTTTATAGTTATATCTCCATGAGTTATAATAACAGGGTCAACTTTTATATCTATACCAGATACTATTGTGCCAGTTCTCTCATCTATTATGATTTTTTGTTCTCTTTGAAACTCAACATCTACTTCTAAAGTACTTGCTAAAAACTCAATCATAGATAAACTAGCTGGTTTCATAAGTCTTATAGTTCTAGAATCAATCGCAACTGCAATATCTTCTTTAAAGAAGTTATTAAGTCCTTTTTGAACTGAAACTGCTGTTTTGAAATTTGAATTTTTCAGACTAAGATTTGCAAAGTTTTGATTATATATATCATATGCTATCTCTTTTTCTACAATTGCACCATCAAAAACCGTTCCTGCTGTTGTATGGTTTTTGATTCCACCACCTTTGCCGTTTCTTCCGCCAATCGTAACTGAACCTTGAGACAATGCATATATATTTCCATCTACCCCTTTTAGAGCTGTCATTAAAAGAGTTCCACCTTCAAGTGACTTTGCATCACCTATAGAAGATATATTTACATTAAGTCTGTCACCTTGTCTAGCAAATGCCGGAAGTGCTGCTGTAACCATAACTGCTGCTACATTTTTTGATTTTATGTCATCTGGATCAATTTTTACACCGACAGTTTGAAGAAGATTTGAAAGAGATCGTATAGTAAATTCTGAAGAAGAACCATCTCCTGTACCATTAAGTCCAACAACCAAACCATAACCAATAACCTGATTTTCTCTAACCCCAATTATATTGGCAATTTCTCTGACTTTCTCAGCGTTTAATGATGTGATAGTTAATAATAGTAAGAAAAAAGTACTTACAAATCTCATAATCTTCCTTTGACTTAGTTATATAAATCAAAGCAATTCATGTTCCTTTTTTCAATTATTGTTTTTTTTCTTTACATGTAAAGATATTAAATGTAGTATGTAAGTGAACTTTTTCCAAATTTTTTAGTTTTCTTAATAACATATTTACCAATAGTACTTGGCATTTTTTGATTACTCATATGCTCTACTATGATTAAATGTGAAAGATCTTTTGGTATCATCTCTATAAGTTTTATCGTATTTTCATATATCTCTTCCATTCCCTCTCTAATGGAAAATGGTGGATCAAAGTAGAAAAATGTTTTTTTATTTAGTTTTGTTATAAATTTTGGAAATTCTACAAAACTATTTCCACTTATACATGTAGTATCATTTTTTGCTATTCTCGTACAGTTTTCTCTTAAAACGCCATAAGCTTTCTTATCTTTTTCAAAAAAGTATGCATGGCTAGCACCGCGACTTAAAGCTTCTAAACCCATTGAACCACTTCCGCCAAAAACTTCAACAAACTCTTCGCCTACAATATCAAATTGAAGAGTATTGAACAGCGACTCTTTCATAATCGATTTTGTACTTCTTGTACTATCTAACGAAGGTAAATTTATTGTCTGATTTTTATACTTACCAGCTACTATTTTTTTAGTTATCATAATACTCTCTTATTACATTAAGTAAATCATCTCTAAAAGTATCTGTTAACTTTGTAATTTTTTTCTCTAACTCTTTAGAATTAGCTTTATTACTAGCTAAGTTATCTTCTTTCTCTTCTTTATATAAAGAGTTATAAAACTTATCAACTTTTAACATCAAAGTACTCTTTGAAAAAGGCATAGCTAAATCAGAATTCTCTGTAGCAATAAAAAAAAGAGGTTTATCTAACTCTATACTTTTATCACTAATTACAAAATCACACTGTTTATAAGGTGTAATATAACTTTTTAAAAATATTTCTAAAGACTTTTCTAACAAGATAGATTGACATGCTAAAGCAATTTTCAATGACTTACTCCAAATTTATTTGTTCCAATTCTATACTAATTCTAATAATAAGCATATAAAAGTATTAAAAAAAAATCTATCTGGTCGATATATTGTTAAGGAATATATAAACATACATTGTCAAGGAGGACAAAATGGATATTTTTAGTTCAACGAGTAAACAGGTAGAATCTGCGGTTAGTACCCCAAAAACTCAATCACCGGTACCAACTAGAGAAGTTGAAAATTCTCATCAGATGGCTAAAAGTGCACGAGATAATGACCAAAGCAAGCAAGATGTAACAGAAAAACTAAATGCGACTGTTGAAAAATTAAATAACAACATGGAAGCATTAGATACAAATGTAAAATTTGGTTTTAATGACAAAATAAACAGTATGTTTGTAAATGTTATGGAAAGAAGCACAGGAAAAATGATAAGAAAAATTCCAACTGAAGAGGCAATGTTACTCTCAGAAAAAATGCAAGAAATCATAGGAACAATTTTTGATAAAGAAGGATAAGTAATGGCATCTGCGGTAAACTCTCTTGGTCTTGGTAGCCAAGGAGCATTAAATTTTGATATTATTGATCAGTTAAGAGATGTGGATAACAATACTCAAGTAAAACCACTTGAAGCTAAGCTAACTCAAAATGATATTTTACAATCTGATTTATCAATATTAACCACATTTACTGCTTCTTTAAAATCAATGACAAGTTCACTTTCAAGTGAAAATACCTATCTTAAAAGAACTACAAATGTGACAGGAACTTCTGCTTCTATTACAGCAGCATCAGGTACAACTATTCAAGATGTCAACATAGATGTAACAAATTTGGCACAAAAAGATGTCTATGAAAGTAGAGCTTTTGCTTCAAAAACATCCAATTTTACAGCTGGTGCAGATACAATTGAGCTAAGTATAGATGGACAAACATATAATATTGATGTAGATGCAACCACAACACTAGAACAATTTAAAGATAAGGTTTTTGACGAGACTGATGGAAAAATAAGTGCTTCTATATTAAATGTAGGTGGAGATGACCCTTATAAACTCATACTACAATCAAGCCAAACAGGAGAAAGTAACGCAATAACTATATCTTCTGCTGCTGGTAGTGCTCTTAGTTTAGGTTTGGCAAACTATGAATACACAGGAGATACTGCGGGTACTTTTTCAAATGTAGCTGGAGATACTTTAACATTTAATATAAATGGGACTAACTACGATATAGCTGTTAATGATGGTGATACAGTAACAGACATAAGTAACAAAATTGTACTTAATCATGGTGATGTTTTAAACTCAAAAGTAGAAAATGGTGTTTTACTCTTAGAGTCATTAGATGAAAATATGAGTATATCTTCTCTTAATGGTTCTGATGTAACTTTTGGATTAAGTACCATGGCTGCTCCTACTCAATCAAACCATATACAAAATGCTACTGATGCATCTTTTAAATTTGGTGGAGTTGATATTACAAGAAGTAGCAACACTTTTGATGATTTAGTAGTAGGTATAAATATTACACTAAATGAACCTGGTGTTAGTAATGCTTCTATAACACAAGATACTTCTGAAGTGTCCTCAAGTTTAGAATCTTTTGTTACAAAATACAATGAACTAATGAGTAATTTAAATGAGTCAACTAAACATGACGTAGATAAAAAAACTGCTGGTAATTTTCAAAATGTAAGCGAAATAAAAACTTTAAAAGCTTCTATAAATAGACAATTGTTATCTGTTGATAGTGAAGGCAGAAGTTTAAGTCAATATGGAGTAGAACTTAATAGTTCTGGTATTTTAGAATTCAATAGTAGTACATTTAATTCAAAAATGTCTACAGATTCAGCTGAGCTAGAGGGCTTCTTTAGAGGAGCAACTACTAATTTTCAAACATCTATAACAGGTTCTTCCATAACAGGTCCTATTGACTTTACAAGTGGGGATTTACTAATAAATGATACTGAAATTGTAGTTAACCTAAACAACGGAACAAGTGAACTTAATGCACAAGCACTTAGAGATGCAATAAATAGTGCAAATATTACTGGTGTAGAAGCTATTTTAAATAACGATGGTAACGGCATAAAACTAATTAGCGATGCGGGATCTAATATAGCTGTAACAGGAGATTCTGCTAAACTTTTAAATGCTGGTTTGAATGTAGGAACAACCTATGGTAATAGTGAAACTACTGAAGGTTATTTTAGTAAATTTAATTCTCTTCTATCTGATTATATATCAGGTGATGATTCTATTCTAGAACTATATGAGACACAGCTTCAAACAAAAAATAGCTCTCTATTGGAAGAAAAGGACAAAACTATAAGAATGTTAGATACAAAATATGAAGTTATGGCAAAAAAATTTGCAGCATATGATGGAATAATTGGACAATTAAATTCGCAATTTCAATCACTGTCACTTATGATTCAACAATCAGTGACAAGTAAATAATAAGGAAAAACAATGAGATCAAATTTAGCTTATTCAGCATACTCACAAAATAATGTATCTATAGAATCTTCAGAAAAATTAATAAAAATGCTCTATGAAGGAGTTTTAAAATTTGTTTCACAAGCAAAACGATCAATCGAAGATGGTGATATTGAAAAAAAAGTATATTGGATAAATAGAACAACTGCTATATTTAGTGAATTAATTAATTCATTAAACTATGATGGAGGAGATATTGCTCATTATTTAGGTGGTCTTTATTCTCAACAGATAAAACTTTTATCCCAATGTAACATGACAAGTGATACATCAAAACTAGACGAAGTTCTTAGTGTGACAAGAGTACTTCTAAGTGCTTGGAATGAGGAAACTGCTAATGAACTGGATGACTGATTTAAAATTAGCTATTATTGAAAAAAATATATCTAATATAGGAAAACTAATAAAAAATATTCCTGATATGGATGATATGGCTAAAGCTCAAGAAGCTTTAGCCTTAATAAATGAAGCCATTGTAATTGTTGATAATGAGAAATCAAAAGCTTTACAAGCTATGAATAAACTCAAACAAACAAAAGCTTTTTTAGAATCTCATTAATTTTCAAAACACTTTTTTAAATGTTTGCTACATGTTGGTTTACTCATAAATGAAACTACTATCAAAACTATAGCAGAGAAAGGTAAAGCAACAACTAAAGCATCTACAAACGCCAATTTCCCACCAATCAAAGAGTCAGTACCAAACAATGCTTTGCAAACTCCTAGAGCTTTTGCCTCTTTAAAATGAACAAAAAGCAACCAAAAGCTTGATACTACAAGTCCTATTATCATAGAACTTATTGCTCCAGTTTTTGTCACTCTTTTCCAAAATAGTCCACCAATAAACGATGGTAAAAAGACAGATGCACAAAGTGCAAAAAAGATAGCCGTACTTCTAGCTATAATAGCCGGTTGTTTTTCAAACATATATGCCAAACTAACAGAAATAATTATCATTATTACGATTCCAACTCTTGTAACCATCATTGAGTTCATATTTCTTTTACTTATTTGTTCAAATAAATCCCTACCAACAGCTGTTCCCATTGCATGAAATTGAGATGAGAGTGTACTCATAGCAGCTGAGATGAGAGCAAATAAAAATATAAATGAAAACCATTTTGGCATTGCTGTATTTATAAAATGAGGAATTACTTTTCCTATACTTCCTGCACTTTGCAGTGCATTTTTACCTTCATTAAACTCATAATACCAAGCATTAGTTAATGCTCCAACTATAAAAATAATCCCCGTCATAGATAGTATAAAAATACCTCCAATTAAAACTGCACGATTAAGTTCTCTTTTTGAACTAACCGTCATAAATCTAACTATTAATTGTGGTTGAGCTAGAACACCAATACCGACACCTAAAGTAATAGTTGTTATTACAAATAACCAACCATTAGATAAAAACTCTGGCATCTTATTCCAACCATCAAATCCCCATAAAGTTGAAAGTTTCATCATAAAATCAGGCCCACCTGCTTTTAATTCTTTCAAATCAACTCCATTTAATGGTTCCATTACAGTTGCTGTCCAAACCATGTCTAACTTTAAAAATGCTGCGTCTACTCCTCCAAGAGAATTAAAGGTTACAACTATTAAAATAACCATAGCAATAAACATTACTGTACCTTGAAGAGCATCGGTAAACATAACACCTTTTAACCCACCTGCTATAACGTATGCAGTAATGATAATAGAAAAAACCAAAAGAGCCATTTGATAATCTACACTAAAATAAAGTGCAATAAAATGAGTGCCACCAATAAGTACAGCCGTAGCATACAAAGGCATAAATACTAAAATGATAACTGCACCAAATATCTGAATAAACTTTGAATCAAATCTTTTCCCTAAAAACTCAGGAAAAGTATGCGCATTGAGTCTGTATCCCATCTTTCTTGTTGGATTACCAAAAAATACAAATGCTATAAAAACACCTACAAATATAGTAAAAAATGTGAGCCATAGTAAAGAATTACCTAGCCATGCAGCAACTCCACCAAAACCTACTATCGCAGAAGTTGATATAAAAGTAGCTCCATACGATAGTGCCATAATAAACGGATGAGTATCACGTCCAGCTATAAGATAATCTTCAGTACTTTTTGTCTGTTTATAGCCTAAAAAACCCAAATAACCAATAACAGATAAGTAAGAAATAATTATTATATTTTCTAAAATACCCATTTACAATTCCTCATCAATTTTATCTTCTTCTTTTGCCCAATCTTCTGCAGTTTTATCGACCTTTTCTTCATTACCTTTATTCCAATTAACTACCCCATAATATATACACAAAAGTGCACTTATAATAGTAAGCCAAAATGCTAGACTTACACCAAAATCAAATGAACCCATTTTACGTCCTTTTTTATACTTTTAAAAAATGATTAATGTTATTAAATAAATAGTTTTATAAAACTAAGTTTTAAATATTATGATTTTCAAAACACTTTTTCAAATGTTCGTTACATGTTGGTTTGCTCATAAATGAAACTACTATTAAAACCATAGCAGATAAAGGCAAAGCAACGATTAAAGCATCTACAAATGCCAATTTACCACCAATTAAAGAGTCAGTACCAAATAGTGCCTTGCAAATTCCTAAAGCCTTTGCTTCTTTGAAATGAACAAAAAGTAACCAAAAGCTTGATATAGTAAAGCCAGTTAACATAGAAGCTATTGCTCCTGTTTTTGTTACCCTCTTCCAAAATAACCCACCAATAAAAGCCGGTAAAAATATTGAAGCACAAAGTGCAAAAAAGATAGCCGTACTTCTAGCTATAATAGCTGGTTGTTTATCAAATAAATACGCAAGAATTACAGAAAAAATTATCATTATTACGATTCCAACTCTTGTAACCATCATTGAGTTCATATCTTTTTTGCTTATCTGTTCAATGAGGTCTCTTCCAACTGCTGTTCCCATTGTATGAAATTGTGATGAGAGTGTACTCATAGCAGCTGAGATAAGAGCAAATAAAAATATAAAGGAGAACCATTTAGGCATTGCTGTATTTATAAAATGAGGAATTACTTTTCCAATACTTCCTGTACTTTGCAGTGCATTTTTACCTTCATTAAACTCGTAATACCAAGCATTGGTTAATGCTCCTACCATATAGATAACACC
>CBDLTN010000120.1:0-7960 GCA_965306065.1 uncultured Sulfurospirillum sp.
CACCAATTATTTCTAACTTCCGTGAAGGTCTAAATGTACTTGAGTACTTTATTTCAACTCATGGTGCTAGAAAAGGTCTTGCCGATACAGCACTTAAGACAGCGAATGCTGGTTACTTGACAAGAAAACTAATAGACGTTGCGCAAAATGTTAAAGTAACAATGGAAGATTGTGGTACTCACGAGGGTGTTGAAATCACAGAAATCATTCATAGTGGAGACTTGATTGAATCACTTGATGAGAGAGCACATGGTAGAGTATTAGCTGAAGATGTTATTGATTCAATTACAAATGAAGTTTTATTTACTGAAGGTACACTAATAACTGAAGAGAAAGCATTAGCACTAAAAGAAGCAGAGATTAAATCTGTTACAATTAGAACACCTATTACATGTAAAGCTAAAAAAGGTGTTTGTTCTAAGTGTTATGGTATCAATCTAGGAGAAGGTAAACTTGTTCGTCCTGGTGAAGCTGTAGGTATTATATCTGCTCAATCAATTGGTGAGCCTGGTACTCAGTTGACGCTAAGAACATTCCACATTGGTGGTACGGCTTCAACAGAAGCGCAAGATAGACAAGTAATAGCTCGTAAAGAAGGTTTTATTAGATATTATAATGTTAAGACTTATCAGACTAAAGAGGGCAAAAATATAGTATCTAACCGTAGAAATGCGGCTATTTTACTAGTTGAGCCTAAAATCAAAACTCCATTTAATGGTGTTATTGATATAGATCATGCTCATGAAGAGACTATTATAACTGTAAAAGGTGAAAATGATAGTGTTAAATATAGCTTTAGAAAGGGTAACCTAGCAAAACCAAATGAGTTAGCTGGTGTTAGCGGTAAAGTAGAGGGTAAATTCTATATTCCTTATAGTAGTGGTGATACAGTTGAGAAAAATGAAAGTATAGTTGAAGTTATCAAAGATAGTTGGAATGTTCCAAATCGTATACCTTATGCGAGTGAGCTTAGAGCTAAAAATGGTGACCCAGTTGTGCAGAAAATCAGATCTGGTGCAAATGGAACTGTTAAGTATTATAAATTAACTGGTGATTATCTAGATCGTTATAAAGAGGTTAAAAAAGGCGATGTTGTTTCTGAAAAAGGTCTTTTTGCAGTAATTGCTGATTCAGAAGACAGAGAAGCGATTCGTCACTATATCCCAAGAAACTCTGTATTAGAGATTTGTGATAATAGTGAAGTTGAATCAGCAACATTGATTGCAAAACCAAGTTCAAGCGAGCAGATGATAGTAGCTGAATGGGATCCTTATTCAACTCCTGTTATAGCAGAAGTTGGCGGTGTTATTACATTTGAAGATATTGAGCCTGGTTATACAGCTTCTGAGCAGTTTGACGAAATTACTGGTGAGAGTAAACTTGTTATAAATGAGTATCTACCAAGTGGAACAAAACCAACAATAGTAGTAGCAACTGAAAATGGAGAAATAATTAAGTATCCATTGGATCCTAAAACTGCTATTTTTGTTAAAGATGGACAGAGTATTAATCTTGCAGATATTATAGGACGTACTCCTAAAGCTGCTACAAGATCAAGCGATATTACTGGAGGTCTTCCAAGAGTAAGTGAACTTTTTGAGGCAAGACGTCCAAAAAATGCAACTGTTATTGCTGAAATAGATGGAACAATTAGATTTGGTAAACCACTTCGTTCTAAAGAGAGAATTATAATAGATTCTGAAGATGGAACAAGTGCAGAGTATCTAGTTAACAAGAATATCCAAATTCATGTTAATGCAGGTGAGTTTGTTCATGCAGGTGAGCATCTTACTGAAGGTATTGTTTCAAGTCATGATATTTTAAGAATTATGGGTGAAAAAGAGCTTCATCGTTACATAATTAGTGAGATTCAGCAAGTTTATCGTTCTCAAGGTGTTGCGATTAGTGATAAGCATATTGAGGTTATTGTATCTCAAATGTTACGTCAAGTTAAGATTGTAGATAGCGGAAATACTAAGTTTATTGTTGGTGATCTTATAAGTAGACGTAAATTTAGAGAAGAGAATGAAAAGATTATGCAAATGGGTGGAGAGCCAGCAATTGCTGAGCCAACTTTACTTGGTGTAACTCGTGCAGCAATCGGAAGTGATAGTATTATCTCTGCTGCTTCATTCCAAGAAACAACAAAAGTTTTAACAGAAGCTAGTATTGCTGGAAAAATGGATCTTCTTGAAGACCTTAAAGAGAATGTTATCCTAGGTCGTATGATTCCTGTAGGAACTGGTCTTTATCAGAAAAAAGAGATGAAATTAAAACTTGAAGGCGATGAGAGTTAAGCTAGGGTATATCCTTAGCTTAATTTGATTTTAAGTAAAATTTAAGTAAAATACCGGTTCTCTGAAATCTATCTTTTAAGGTAGCTTTGAGTGAACCGGTATTTTAGGTTCAGAGGATTGAGTTTACAAGTAGACTCAAAGTAAAAAAAAGTAAAGGAAAAATCGTGCCAACTATCAACCAATTGGTAAGAAAAAACAGAAAAAAGGTGATTAAAAAGTCAAAATCACCAGCACTTGATAAGTGTCCTCAAAGAAGAGGTGTTTGTACTAGAGTTTATACTACAACTCCAAAAAAACCTAACTCAGCTTTAAGAAAAGTTGCAAAAGTTAGATTAACTAGTGGATTTGAAGTAATCAGTTATATCGGTGGTGAAGGTCACAATCTACAAGAGCACTCTATTGTTCTAGTTCGTGGCGGTAGAATCAAAGATTTACCTGGTGTTAAGTATCACATCGTTCGTGGTGCACTTGATACTGCTGGTGTTGCTGGAAGAACAGTTGCAAGAAGTAAATACGGTACTAAGAGACCTAAGTAACTTTTGCTAAAAACAGGTGTTATCCATTGTTTTGGTAACATTTGAGTAAAATTTAAAAATTTGAAGGATTTTTATAAATGAGAAGAAGAAAAGCCCCGGTAAGAGAAGTATTAGCTGATCCTATCTATAACAACAAAATCGTAACAAAGTTTATAAACTATCTAATGTTAGATGGTAAAAAAAGTACAGCTGCAAAAGTTTTTTATGGTGCAGTTGAATTGGCAGAGCAGAGAAGTGATGGAGAGATGAAAGGTCTTGAAATTTTTACAGCTGCTATTGACAATGTAAAACCAGTAATGGAAGTAAAAAGTAGAAGAGTCGGTGGAGCAACATACCAAGTGCCTATCGAAGTAAGACCAGTTAGACAACAAGCACTTGCTTTACGTTGGTTAGTATCATTTGCTAGAAAAAGAAGCGAAAGAACTATGGTTGAAAGACTAGCTAATGAGTTACTAGACGCTGCAAACAGCAGAGGTGCTACATTTAAGAAAAAAGAAGATACATATAAAATGGCTGAAGCTAATAAAGCTTTTGCTCACTATCGTTGGTAATATGGTTTTTGAGGTGTTTACATGTAAATACCTCTTCCCCTTTCTCGCAAGAGATTAAAAACTCAAGGAAATAATTATGGCAAGAAGTCATCCTATACAAAAAGTAAGAAACATTGGTATTGCTGCTCACATTGATGCTGGTAAAACAACTACAACAGAAAGAATTCTTTTCTACACTGGTATTTCACATAAAATTGGTGAAGTACATGATGGTGCTGCAACTATGGACTGGATGGAGCAAGAAAAAGAGAGAGGTATTACAATTACAAGTGCAGCAACAACTTGTGAATGGAAAAACCACCAGATAAATATCATTGACACTCCAGGTCACGTTGACTTTACAATTGAAGTTGAGCGTTCTATGCGTGTTCTTGATGGTGCAGTAGCAGTATTTTGTGCAGTTGGTGGAGTTCAACCTCAATCAGAAACAGTTTGGAGACAAGCTAATAGATATGAAGTACCAAGAATGGTTTTTGTTAATAAGATGGACCGTACAGGTGCAGATTTTTATGAAGTTGAAAAACAAATCACAAGTAGACTAAAATCAGTTCCAGTTCCTATTCAGATTCCTATTGGCGCTGAAGAGAACTTTAAAGGTGTTGTAGATTTAGTAAAAATGAAAGCATTAATGTGGGAAGATGAAGCTGCTATGGGTTCTGCTTATGTAGAGCAAGATATTCCAGCTGATTTAGCTGATAAAGCACAAGAGTATAGAGAGAAAATGGTTGAAGCTGTAGCTGAAACTGATGACGCACTTATGGAAAAATTCTTAGAAGGTGAAGAGTTAACGAATGACGAAATTACAAATGGTATTAAAGCTGGTTGTAATGCAATGACTTTTATCCCTATGCTTTGTGGAACTGCATTTAAAAATAAAGGTGTTCAACCTTTACTTGACGCTGTTGTTGACTATATGCCTGCACCAACTGAGGTTGCTTCTATTAAAGGTGAGTATGAAGATGGAACTGAAACATCAGTTGAGTCAACTGATGATGGCGATTTTGCTGCACTTGCATTTAAAATTATGACTGATCCATTTGTTGGACAACTTGCATTTGTAAGAGTTTATCGTGGTAGTCTTGATAGTGGTAGTTACGCATTCAATAGTTCAAAAGGTAAAAAAGAGAGAGTTGGTCGTCTTTTAAAGATGCATGCTAACAAAAGAGAAGAGATTAAAACTCTTTACGCTGGTGAAATTGGTGCAGTTGTTGGTCTTAAAGACACACTAACTGGCGATACACTAACTGGTGAAAAAGATAAAGTAATTTTAGAAAGAATGGACTTCCCAGATCCAGTTATCTCTGTTGCAGTTGAGCCAAAAACAAAAGCTGATCAAGAAAAAATGGGTGTTGCTCTACAAAAACTAGCTCAAGAAGATCCTTCTTTTAGAGTTGAAACTGATGAAGATAGTGGACAGACAATTATCTCTGGTATGGGTGAACTTCATCTTGAAATTCTTGTTGATAGAATGCTTAGAGAGTTTAAAGTTGAAGCTGAAGTTGGTCAACCACAAGTTAGTTATAGAGAGACTATTAAAAAATCTGTTGAGCAAGAGTACAAGTATGCTAAGCAATCAGGTGGTCGTGGTCAATATGGACATGTTTTCCTTAAACTTGAGCCAATGGAGCCAGGTGATGGATTTGAATTTGTTAATGCTATTAAAGGTGGATCAGTTCCAAGAGAATTTATACCTGCAGTTGAAAAAGGTTGTGTTGAAGCTATGGCTGGTGGTGTTCTTGCTGGATACCCAGTTGAAGATGTTAAAGTAACACTATATGATGGTAGTTACCACGATGTTGATTCAAATGAGATGGCATTTAAACTTGCAGCTTCTATGGGATTTAAAGAGGGTGCTAGAAATGCAAATGCAATCATCCTTGAGCCAATGATGAAAGTTGAAGTAGAAACTCCTGAAGAATTCATGGGTGATGTTATCGGTGATTTAAACAGAAGACGTGGACAAATCAGTTCTATGGAAGAGAGAAGTGGAAACAAGATTGTTAATGCATTCTGCCCACTTTCTGAGATGTTTGGTTACTCAACTGACCTAAGAAGTGCAACTCAAGGTCGTGCTTCTTACTCTATGGAATTTGATCATTATGAAGAAGTTCCTAAGAACGTTGCTGAAGAAATTATCAAAAAGAGAAACGGATAATTTAATCCATTTCTAATCTTTAAGCCAAGTGTGCAAATGCATACTTGGCTTTTTTTTTGTCCTCATAGCTCAGCTGGATAGAGCACTTGATTCCTAATCAAGAGGCCATGCGTTCGAATCGCATTGAGGACACCACTTTAATAAAAAAAACTACTGTTTATTTTCTAAACCTTTTTTTATCTTAACTTCTATTGTATGAAATATATATGACAGCTACATTAAAGTTATATAGGAGTAGAATAATATCAATTTACTAGATAAGGTTTTTAGAACTTATGGCAACAATAACCGTTGACGATAGAGAGATAAAAGTTAAAGATGGTGCGTTACTTATAGAGGAGTTGTTAGCAAATGGTATTGAAATACCTCATTTTTGCTATCATCCTGCTCTTGGTAAAGATGGAAACTGTAGAATGTGTATGGTTGAAATCGAAGGTAAAAAAAGACCTCAGATTGCTTGTGATACTCCTGTAACAGAAGGTATGGTTATACATACCAAGAGTGATAGTATACAAAAAGTCAAGCGTCAGATTCTCGAAATGGAACTTATTAATCATCCGATTGATTGTCCTATTTGTGATCAAGCTGGTGAGTGTTCTTTACAAAACTACTATATGGATGTTGGGCTTTATGAAAGTAGGCTCAAGACTCCAAAAACTCGTGGAAAAAAACATGTTGATATTGGTGCAAATGTTGTATTAGATCAAGAACGTTGTGTTTTGTGTACTCGTTGTGTTAGATTTACCACAGAGATAACAAAAACCAAAGAGTTAGGGGTATTAAACAGAACAGATCACTCCGTAATATCTATTTTCCCTGGACGACCGCTTTCTAACCCATATGCGATGAATGTTGTTGATTTATGTCCAGTCGGAGCACTTACAAGCAAAGATTTTCGTTTTCATAAAAGAGTGTGGTTTTTAGAACCAGATGAAGCTATTTGTAATGGTTGTTCTAAAGGCTGTTCCTTGTATGTAGATCATCACAAAGCTAAGTACGAGAATGATTCTATATTTAGATATCGTCCAAGATTTAATGATAAAGTAAATGGATATTTTATATGTGATGTGGGAAGACTTAGTTATAAACAAGAAAATACAAATAGAGAGTCATATGCGCAAATTAGAGGAAGAGAGAGTGAGTATGAGTATGCTAGTGGAAAACTCTTAAGGCTTCTCAAACGCCATCATGGAAAAGCACTGTTTTTATTATCACCATCACTGTGTCTTGAAGAGATGGCTCAGGTAAAAAAACTTGCAAATGCATATGATGCAAAATTGAGTGGTTATGATATAAATGAATATGATAGTACTTTTGGAGATGATTATCTTAAGTGCAACGATTTGTCTTCAAATAGAAGAGGGTTTAAGCTTTTCAATATAGATGAAGATGAGCAAAACTTAAATAAAACCATACAAGACATCGAAATGGTGGTACTCATTGGAAGAGATGATATAGATACAATAAAAAATTATGAAAATATAGAAGTCAAAGTAGTCATAGATGCTTCAATGCCAAAAAATAATGAATTGTACGACCTGTATTTACCAATATTGACTCATATGAGTAGACAGGGCTCTTTTATCAATATAGATGGTTTTTTACAGCTTAGTAAGGCAAGTGTTGAGTATGCCTTAGAAACTCAAAGTCTTTCGAAGATTATATCAGATATTTTGGGAGATAATATCTTTACATGTAAAGATATTTGGAAAGAGAGTTTAGAAAAAGTAATTAAAAATATAAAGTTTGAACAAATAGAAAAAGATTCTGTAAAGATGGATAAGTTATGAGTACGACACTTATAAGTATAGTCGTTTTTAATATAGTAATGGCATTAGTTGTTTCTCTTGTTTTTGTACCAGTATTAGTGTGGATGGAGAGAAGAGTTGCAGGTTTTATGCAAGATAGACTAGGTCCAAACAGATGTCATATTGGTGGAGTTAGATTAGGTGGACTGATTCAATCTTTTGCAGATATGTTAAAACTTGTTTTTAAAGAAGACTATAGACCAAACTCAGTAAAAGAAAAAATGCTTTTTACACTTTCACCGGTAATAGTTTTCGTAGCAGCATATCTTACGTTTATGGTGATACCTTTTGCTGATGATTTGAGTATTGATGGTAAAACGTATATTATGCAAGCACTGCCTATGGAATTTGGACTACTTTGGATCTTAGCATTTGCTGGTTTAGGTGTATATGGACTTATGTTAGGTGGATGGGCTAGCAATAATAAATATAGCCTTTTAGGTGGAATCAGAGCTGCTGCACAAGTTATAAGTTATGAAGCAGTAATGGGATTATCTTTGATCTCTATGCTTATAGTTTATGGCTCTATTCATCTTGGTGATATGGTTAGGTATCAGGGTGAACTCATATGGGGAATTATCCCAGCTTGGGGTATTGTTATTCAGCCTATTGC